>DATBAA010000772.1:0-8129 GCA_036271755.1 Myxococcales bacterium
CACCCGCCTCGCGCAGGAGGCGCCGCACCGCTGGCACGCCGGCGAGGACGAGCTGCTCAGCGAGTACCACGAGGTCTCCGCCGACCTGGACAGCAACGGCTCGGTCCTGATGTCGATCACCCGGCGCGGCTTTCTCCTCCTGGGCCTGGTCGCGCTCGCGCCCGCGTTCATCTTCGGCGCGCCCACGGCCACCGAGCTGGCGGTGAGCGTGGGCGGGCTCTTGCTGGCCACGCTGGCCCTCGAGAGCGCATCGGCCAGCGTCCAGACGCTGATCGCCGCGGCCGTTTCCTTCGAGCAGATCCGCGGGCTCCTGGACTCTGCCGGCCGCACCGAGCAGCAGGGCATCATGGCGACGCTGCCCCGGCAGGTGAAAGGGGCCGATCACGGCAAGCCGCTGGTGGAGATGCGCGGCCTCGGCTTCCGCTATTCGCCCCACCACAAGCCGGTGATCACCGGCTGCGACTTGCAGATCCGCCGCGGCGACCGGCTGCTGCTCGAGGGCGCGTCAGGGTCGGGCAAGTCCACGCTGGCGGCGATCCTGGCCGGCCTGCGCACGCCCACCGACGGCCTCTTGCTCCTGGACGGCATGGACCGGCCCACGCTGGGCGCCTTCCGCTGGCAGCAGCGCGTCACCTTCGCGCCGCAGTTCCACGAGAACCACGTCTTCGCCGGCACCTTCCTGCTCAATGTCCTCATCGGCCGCGAGTGGCCGGCCTGGGCCGAGGACATCCAGGAGGCGCGGGACATCTGCGAGGAGCTGGGCCTGGGCCCGCTCATCCGCCGCATGCCGGGCGGCGTGAACCAGATGGTGGGCGAGTCGGGCTGGCAGCTCTCGCACGGAGAGCGCAGCCGCCTCTACATCGCGCGGACGTTGATGCAGGGCACGGACCTCATGCTGCTCGACGAGAGCTTCGCGGCGCTCGATCCCGAGACGCTCTCGCTGGCGCTCCGCTGCGTCTTGCGCCGGGCCGATTCGGTGCTGGTCATCGCTCACCCATAGTTGCGGCGGTCCAGCTGCCCGGCAGCACTTCGTGGAGGCGCACGCGGACGGCGAGCAATTGGCCTTGGGCGGCGAGGCGCGCGCGCTCGGCGTCCTGGAGGATGCGCAGCGCGGTCAACACCGGCGTGTAGTCGTTGAGGCCGCGCTGGTAGCGGGCCTTCGCCTCCTCGAGCGCGGCCTGGCCGGTCTCCACCTGCGCCGCGATCTCGGCCAGGAACGCCGTCGTCGTCTGCTCCGCGGCGACCGCGTCGTCGACGTCGCGGGTGGCCTGCAGCACGATCTGCGCCTCCGCCGTCCGCAAGCGCCGCGCCTCGGTCTCCAAGCGCGAGGTCTCGGTGCTGCGCTGGCCGCCGTCGAAGACCGGCCACGCCAGCGTCACGCCCCACGCCCAGGCCGGAGATTGAAAGAAGTCCTTTGGAATATAGGTCTGAAACCCGGCCCGCCCGAAGGCTTGCAAGGTGGGAACCCAGGTGGCGAACTGCGCGTTGGCCCGCTCGTCCGACTCCTTGGCCCGCGCCTCCGCCTCGCGCACGTCGGGGCGCGACGCGATCAGGCTTCTGACGTCGATGTCCGGCCTGGATGGCAGCGGCGGCAACACCGCGTCGGCCGGCAGCGCGGCATGCCCGCGCTCCTGCCCGATCAGCGCGGCGAGCCGGTTCTCGAGCATGCGGATCCGCGCCTCGACCTGCGGCACCTGCGCCCTGTTGCCCGCGACCTGGACGCGCTGCTGCAGCAGATCCAGCCGGCTGGCCAGCGCCAGGTTCACGCGCTGCTGCACCATCGAGAGCAGTCCGTCGCCTTCGGCCAGCTGGCGGGCCAGGAGCGCGCGCTGCGACCGCTGCTCCAGGAGCGCGAACCAGGTGGTGGCCACCTCCGCCGTCATCGACAGGGCGAAGCTCTCTCCCGACTCGCGCACCGCGGCCTCGCGCTGGTCGGCCGCCCGGCGCAGCGCGGACCGCTGGCCGGCGAAGTCGATGTCGTAGGTGCCGACGACCGCCAGATCGCTCTCGTTGAAGACGCCGCTCGTGTTCACGTCCTGGACGGCGAAGTACTCCTTGTCGCGCGAGACGTTTCCCTGCACGCCCAGGTGCAGCGGCCAGAGCCACGAGCGCGGCACGGCCGGGTCCAGCCGCGCTTCGCGGAGCTGCAGCCTTCGCTGCTCCAGGTCCAGGTTCGAGGTGAGCGCCTGTTCGACCAGCGAAACCAGCGCGGGCGACTCGAAGGTGAGCCACCATCGGTCCGAGGGCGATTGAGCGGCCGCGGGGGCTGATTGCCGAGCTTCCGGGGCTTGATCCAAAGCCACCGCCCGGCGCGGGCCGATGACCGCTCCCAAGGCCAGAAAAGCAGCCACCTTCAGGGGTTTAGGAAGCCTGGCTAGAACGCGCTGGACCAAACTCATCTCCCGGGTATACGCCGCCTGCCGTCGTCGCAAAGTCTCCGCCAGACCATACAGTGGATCGACTCGGAGGATTGAATGGAACCCGATCTGGCGCCCGCGGTGGATCCGCAAGAGACGCTCTACGTCGCGCCGCGCAAGCGCTTCGTCCCGGTCTACTTTCCCAACGCGGAGGGCAACCAGGAGCTGGTCCTGCACGTCGGCACCAAGGAGATCACCTTCGACGAGCCCGACCTCTTCCCCTGGGCGGAGAAGCTCATCGAGCAAGACAGCTTCGTGGCTGGATCTGCCACGACCTGGTCCAAAGGGCCGCTGGAGTGGCCGCGCATCCAGGGCATCCTGGGTGATCTGCTGGGCGCCGGCGTCCTTGCGCGCGAGCGGCCGGCGACCCCGGTGGCGCCTCCCGGGCCGATCAGCGAGATCTGGACCAGCCACCTGGACTACGAGAGCTCGCGCGGCTGGCTCGACACGCCGCGCTGGTGGAACCCCGACCCGGGCGCGGTCCTGCGCGAGTTCACCGGCCGCGGCCTCGAGGTGGGCTACGTCGAAACGGTGGTGCCGCTCAACCGCCTCGCCCACGTCGCCTTCGACAAGGAGGGCCGGCAGGTCGGGGAGATCAACTCCTTCCCCGACAAGCTGCGGATGAAGGTCCCGACAGAGTGGAAGACCTGCGGCTACGCCGGCACGCGCTACCTCAGCGAGATGCCGATGAACATGTCGGCGCTGCGGAGCATGATCAACCACTGGCGGCCCGTGCTCCAGGCCACGCTGCTCTGCCGCGAGGAGTTCCTCAAGCGCTTTCCCCAGTATCCGGACGGGCGCTGGAAGCTGGGCGAGGTGCTCTACGTCTCCTCCTGCGTGCTGGCGCTGCCGGCGCTCGAGCTGATGCGCTGGGAAGATCCGGTGCCGAGCGGGCAGCTGGACCCGGTGCTCTCGTCTCTCTTCCGCGTCATCGACGGCGTGCGGATGATCTCGGCGCACATGCTCGACCTCTACGAGCGGCCCATGGTCCACGACACGCCCGTGACCGCGAAGGACATCACCGACAGCGCCGAGCGCGAGGATCAGTATCGCTCCGGCCGCGGGGTCTGCGCGGGTCCGCAGTCGATGATCGACGAGCTGGTCGAAACGCTGATGGACGGCAAGCCGCTGCAAGGGCCTCCGCCCGTGCTCGGGCCCTGGGCGGCGGACATTCCGCTGGCCATGGACTACGGACTGCGCGGAGTGCAGCTGCACGCGGCCACCTTCATCGTCTGGGTGCGCATGGGCCTCGCCTACACGCGCATCGTCGAGGCGCTGGAGCGCGCTCCCGGGCTGACGCAGGGCGTGCTGGGCAAGCTGCGCCTCGCCATGACGCGCGACTTCCGATCCATCACCCCCGCCCGCACCCACCTGGCCGAGCAGCGCGACTTCTCCGAGCCCTACTACCACCGCATGTACGACAATGCGCAGCGCGGCATTCGCGGGCTGGCCGAGGAGAAATACCAGCGGCTCGACGCCGAGCTCACTCCGCCCGCGAGCCTGCTCGACGAGCGCGCGGCGGCGGCGTTCGCGGATCTCTTCGCCTCGGTGGAAGAGCCCGCGCACGCGGCCGCCAACGCCGCGCTGCTCCAGGAGATCTCCGGCTACGTCCTCGACTACCTGCGCTACGAGCGGAACGCGCTGCGGACCATCGACGCGGTGCAGCGGGAGATCAACACGCTCTTGAAGCGGCCGCAGCCGAAGCAGCCGTTGAGCGGAGACGACCTGGCCATCCTCCTCGCGCTGCGGCGGATGAACCCCGGACGGGGCTTCCGCTACCTGCTGGAGACCATGCGGGAGGTGACGGGCATCGTCGTCGACAACCAGAAGGACGGCACCACGGTCACGCGCGGCAGCCGTTCCCTGGTCTTGTCCTGAGACTGAAATCTCAGGCTCAAGATCAAGCTGCGCTGGCTTGATCTTGAGCCGTTGACAAAAGAAGTACGAGGGCAGAAAAGGACTTCAATCCCATCTTCCGGCACTCTGTAAATCAATCCGCTTTTCGAGAGGCAGTTCCCGAAAGGAGGTGAAAACCCAATGAAGATCAAGACCAGGATTCACGCTGGTGGCCGCTGCGATCCGACCGCCGGTGGCGGCATCGTCAAGGTGCCGGCTCCCGTGGTGCAGCAGTAAGCAGCCGTCCCGTTCGTGCTTTCCAACTCTTACCCGAAAGAGAGAAATCAAATGAAGATCAAGACCAAGGTTCACGCTGGCACCGGTCGCTGCGATCCGAAGGAACCCCCGACCCCCGTTCAGGCGTACTGAGAGAAATCCAATGAAAATCAAGACCAAGATTCACGCTGGCGGCCGTTGTGATCCGACCGGTGTTCCGATCGGCAGTGGCGGCGGCGGCGGTGGCGGCGGTTCCCCCCTGCCCCCCGGCGGCGTGTTGAACGAGTTCTAGATTTGACGCCGTGAGCTGGACCTGGGGCCGGGCAGCCGAACGCTCCCGGCCTCAGGAATCGATCCTGAAGTCCACACAGAACGAGGGGGGAAGATGGACGTCGAGCAGGCGCTGGACCCGCGCGAGACGTTGTTCGTCGCCAATCGCAGGCGGTTCATGCCCGTCTACGGCGCGAACGAAGCGGGCGCGCGCGAGCTCACCCTGTACTGCGGCGCCAAGGAGGTCAGCTTCGACGAGCCCGAGCTCTTTCCCTGGGCGGAGAAGCTGATTCAGCAGGACAGCTTCCTGGCGGGCGCGGCAATTGACTGGTCCGGCCAGCCGCTCGAGTGGCCGCGCGTGAAGGATCTGCTCGAGTCGCTCATCGACTTCGGGGTGCTTGCCCGCGAGCCGCCGCAAGCCGTCGCCGCGCAGCCGGGCCTGAGCGCGCGGCATCTCGAGTTCCTCGCCACGGACGAGAAGCGCACGGCGGTGGACGGCCCGCGCTCGTGGAACCCGGACGCGGGCGCGGTGCTGCAGGAGATCGCCGGCCGCGGCATCGACCCGGCCTACATCGAGTGCGTCCTGCCGGTCTATCGGCTGGCGCACATCGCCGTCGACCGCGAAGGCCGGCAGGTGGGCGAGATCAACGTCTTCCCCGATGCGCTCCGGCTCAAGGGCATTCCTACCGAGTGGAAGGTCTGCAACTACGCCGGCGGCCGCTACCGCGACCCGATGGCGATGAACATGTCGGCGCTCCGGAGCATGCTGGATCATTGGAAGCCGGTGCTGCGCGCCATCGTCCTCTTTCGCGAGGAGTTCCTGACGCGCTACCCGCGGCTCCCCGACGGCCGCTGGCGGCTGGGTGAAGTGCACTTCGTCTCGGCCGGAGTCCTCGCGCTGGTGAGCTTGCAGACCATGCGCTTTCGCGATCCGGTGCGGAACGGCGACCTGGACCCGGTGCTGTCCTCGCTGTTTCGCGTCGTCGACGGAGTGCGGATGATCGCCGGGCACCTGCTCGACCTGCCCGAGCAACCCATGGTGTACGACACGCCGGTCGGCCCGAAAGAGATCACCGGGGCGGCGGAGCGCGAGGGCCTGTACCGTTCGGGCCGCGGCGTCTGCGCCGGGCCGCCGCAGATGATCGTCGAGCTGGTCGAGACGCTGCTCAACGGAGGAATTGGCGGCAAGGCCACTGAGCAGCAAGTCCAGCTGGGGCCGTGGGTAGAGGACATTCCCCTGGCCCTCGACTACGGGCTGCGCGGACTCCAGCTCACCGCCACCCTGCAGACCATCTGGATGCGCATGGGTCTCGCCTACACGCGCATCCGCGAGACGCTGGCCCGCGCCGGAGCACCTTCGCGCGGCCGGCTGGGCAAGCTGCACGAGCTGATCGAGCGCGACTGGCCGGGAATCGTGTCGGGCCGCAAGCACCTGCCCGAGCAGCAGAGCTTCTCCAAGCTCTACTTCCAGCGCATGTTCCGCCACGCGCAGACGGGCATCCGCGGGCTCCTGCCTGAAGATCGCCGCGAGCTGACCGACCTCTTGACGCCCGCGGCCGGCACCGCGGCTGCGCTGCGCCAGGTCTTCGTCTCCGCCGAGGAGCCGGAGCTGGCTTCCGCCCATGAACAGCCGCTGCGCGAGATCGCCGATCACGTGCACGACTACCTGGGCTTGGAGGCGGCCGGGCTGCGGGTCATGACCAACGTGCAGCGCGAGATCAACCAGCTGCTCGGGCGGCCCCAGCCCAAGTCACCGCTCACCGGCAGCCAGTTGGCGATCTTCTACCTGCTGCGCAGGCAATCGCCCGGAGTGACTTCGCACTACCTTCTCGACACCGTGCAAGAGGCGCTCGGGCTCGAGACCTTGTCGTCGACTGAACCCGGGAGGAGGTGAAAAACCATGAAACTCAAGACTCGCATCACCAGCGGCAATTGTATGGGCTGTCCCCCGATCAACGTGCGTTGCGGAGGGATCTAACCGCTCTCCACGGTCGCGGGGACGCGGATACGTACCGTTTCCCCGCGGCCACTCAGGGCTGCGCGCCGTCTTTGATCCACTGGGCGAAGAGGGCGATGTTGGCGTCGGGCCACGGACCACCGGCGAAGTCGGGCGGCATGCGGGGCGTCTCGGTGCCGTCGAGCCGGTTCAAGATGACCTGCGCGTTCGTCTTCACGTCATCGTAGCTGGACAGGTCACAGAAGAAGCTCATGTGCTCGACGTCCCGATCGGTGAAGAGCGGGCGGATCTGTGTCGCGAAGCTGACGGCCATAGGCGTTCCCTCCACGGCGCACCATCGTTTTCGCGGGTACGCGCGTCAAGCTTCTACAGCGTGAGTTCAAAAGTGAGTTCAAAATCGAGCCCGGGCTGATCCGTCAGACCCCGGGGCTCGATCACGAGCCCTTGTCTGTCCGCTCTGTGCGATGCGTAAAAAAGCCAGAATCACAGCCAAGATTCAGTGACTTGTAAAAAAGAAATCGATCTTGCTGGACCGGGCCGGGCCCCGGGTATAGGCGCGAAGGACGAACGGCCCGGAGGCAGGATGCAGCACGAACAGGCATCGGTAGCTCCAAACGAGACCCTGTTCCTGGCCCGGCGCAAGCGGTTCGTGACTGTCTACAATCCTGGCCCGGAGCTTGCTCTCCACTGCGGGCTGCACATCGTCACCTTCGACGAGCCCGAGCTCTTTCCCTGGGCCGAGAAGCTGATTCAGCAGGACAGCTTCATGGCCCGCGAGGCCACGACCTGGGCCACCCAGCCGTTGGAGTGGCCGCGCATCCAGGATCTGCTGACCTCACTGCTCGAGGCGGGGCTCATCGACCGCGAGCCGCCCAAAGCGGTGGCGAACCCGCCGCTGAGCCAGGCGCACTTCGACTTCCTCGAGGAGGAGGCGAAACGGCCGGGTGTGGACGGCCCACGCTCGTGGAATCCGGACTCGCAGGCGGTGCTCGAGGAGATCATCGGGCTCGGCGTGCCCATCGGCTACCTCGAGACGGTCATGGCGGTGCACCGGCTGGCGCACATCGCCGTCGACCGCGAAGGCCGGCAGGTCGGCGAGATGAACACCTTCCCCGATCGGCTGCGGCTGCGGACTCCGACCGAATGGAAGACCTGCAACTACGCGGGCGGCCGTTACCAGGACGAGATGCCGATGAACATGTCGGCGCTCAAGAGCATGCTCGCGCACTGGAAGCCGGTGCTGCAGGCCACGCTGCTCTGCCGCGAAGAGTTCTTGAAGCGCTTTCCGCAGTCGCCGGACGGCACCTGGAAGCTGGGCGAGGTGCACGCCGCCGCGTCGCACGTGCTGGCGCTGGTCTCGCTCCAGGTCATGC
>DATBAA010000773.1:0-2605 GCA_036271755.1 Myxococcales bacterium
GGTGTTGGACGAGGCCTGCCGCGCTCTGTCTGCCCTGCCCGAGGCGGTGCAGCTGTCGGTGAACTTGTCCGGCCGTCAGCTCTTGCAGCCGGACTTCCCCGACGTGCTGCGCAAGCTGCTGCAGACCTGCCGCATCGAGCCTTCGCGGCTGCGGCTGGAGCTGACCGAGAGCATGCTGATCGGCAACGGCGCGCTGGCCATGCAGGCCCTGCAGAACCTGCGCGCGACGGGCGTGCGGCTCTGCATCGACGACTTCGGCACCGGCTATTCGAGCTTGAGCTACCTGCACGAGCTACCTATCGATGCCCTCAAGATCGACCGCTCGTTCATCGGGGCCATCGGACAGGACGAGCGCAAGCACAAGATCGTCCAGAGCATCATCCTCTTGGGCAAGGGCCTGGGCATCGAGGTGGTGGCCGAGGGTGTCGAGACCGCGCAGCAGGCCGAGGCCTTGAAGCAGCTGGGCTGCGAACGCGCCCAGGGCTACTACTTCTCCAAAGCCCTCCCCCTCGAGCAGCTCGTTTTCTAAGCTGTCTCTTCGGATCAACCGCAAAGCGCGCCAAGCGCACAAAGAAATCAAAAACTTTCACCGCAGAGAGAACGCAGAGAAGAACGAAACAAAGCTTTTCCTCTGCGTCCTTTGCGGTTGATGTTTTTTTTGGTCCTGTGCGCTTGATTGGAATCCTTGGAGCTATGGGTACGTGTCGACTTCTTTGTCGTGGGAAGAGAAGGCCGAGCTGATGGCAGTGGGTTTGCACGCGGTGCAGCCGCGGGAGTCGAGAAAGACCAGCTCGGGGGAATTGGATTTGAGGAGCTCTGGCCAAGGATCTCGATACGTTTGATCGTGGCCTGGCCCGATGGTCGTCAAGCTCACTCCGGATGAGTCTTTGCCGTAACGGACCAGCAGATAGCCGCCGTAGGGAAGGCGCTCGTTCAGGTCGAAATCCGTACCCGGAGTCATTCCCGGCAGCTCTTTGGCGTCGCCGTGCACGAGCGGGGTTTCGCCGCGTTTGCGCAGGAAGCGGTCGAGGTTGGTGCCCAGGGCGGCGTTGCCGGGCTCGAGGGTGAGCGCGGCGACTTCCAGATCGACGGCTTCGTCGAGCTTGCCCTGGCGGTAGAGGATGGTGGCCTTGGTGTCCAGCCAGCCCGCGTCCTCCGGCACCTGCGTCAGTGCGGTCTCCATCAGCTCTTCGGCCTCGCTCAAGCAAGCCGCGGTGGTCGCGGGCTCGATGGCGAACTGCCAGGCAAGGTTGTTGAGGGTGACGGCCGCTCCGCGCTTGCGCAGATCTTCCAGGCGCGCCTTGGCGGCGTCCGACGAGGCGCAGGCGATGAGCTCGCCGGTTGGCTTGATGGGCACGGGCGGCTTGCCGGGCTTCAACGCCGTCGCGCCCAGGCCGTTCAACGCCAGCACCACCACCGCGTTGTTGATGGCGTGCACGCAGATGCCCGGCAAGAGGCCGCCGGAGTTGCGCTTCAAGCGGCCCAGCATGAGCCCGAAGACGAAGTAGAAGATGAAGCGGCGCGGGTCTCCGTGCAGCGTCGCGAAGAACGCGGCCTGGATGACGTTGGCCCAGAGAAATCCCATCCAGCGGGTGCAGAGCTCGAGGAGCAAAGATCGGAAGAGCAGCTCCTCGAAGAGCGGAATCACCACCGCCACCGCCAGCAGCGTCAGCACGACTCCGTGCGCCTGGAGAAACGAGCCGATCAGCTGCTCGATCGACGGCGCGCCGGCCGCGGGGATCAGCCGGAAGGAGACGGCCGCCACCGCATAGGTCACCAGCAGCGTCAGCGCGATCTGCGCGGCGGCCTTGCCGGGCTTCCACTGGCCCAGGCCCAGCAAGCGAAAGCGATCGCTGCGGAAGAAAAGCAGCGCGGCGGTGCTGGCGGCGGCCGCGATCACGTAGCCCGTGAAGACGCCGGAGAACGCCTGGCCCAGGTCGTCGGGCGAAGGCAACCCCGCCCAGCCGAGCTGGTCGCCGCTCAAGGGCAGGAAGAAGATCACCTGCGAGAGGAAGGTCAGCGAGCCGGCGAGCCAGACGTGGCGAAAGCCCCAGCGCTCGCTGCGGCGGGTCTCCAAGAGCGGCGGACCGCGCAGCCGCCGCCAGAGCGAAAAGTAGTGCAGCGGAACCAGGAAGAGCCCGGGCACCAGCGCGATTCCCAGGAGCGCGCAGAAGAGCAAGCAGAGGCCGCCCAGGTCTCGCGCCTTGAACCGCGCCCCGGGAAACTTGCGAAACAGCTGCAGGCGGCGCAGCGCGAGCGGATCGTTCTTGAAGCCCAGCGTGCGCAGCTCGTCGTAGGTGCGCAGGGCGGAGTCCCGGTCGCCCAGCGAGACGTAGATCGGCAACAGGTGGTTCAGCGCCTCTTCGCGCTGCAGCCCGCGCTGTCCTTCGTAGAGTTTGGCCGCCTCGGCGAGCTTGCCCGCTCCGGCGAGCATCTCCGCGTGCAGCCGCGGCTCGATCGGCACCCGCCCCTTCACGGTCTCGAAGAGCCAGAGCGCGCGGGCGTAGGCTTTCTGCCCGACGAGCAGGCGCACCTTGGCCAGCGCCAGCCACGCCGCGCCTTCCGGATGTGCGCTGAGCGCGATGATGCCCTCGCTGCGCCGGCC
>DATBAA010000774.1:0-7122 GCA_036271755.1 Myxococcales bacterium
TGGCGGCCATGCGGGTGATGGGAATGCTGGAGGTGTTGGTGGCGAGAATGGCCGTGTCCGAGAGCGACGCTGCCAGGTCGGCGAAGACCTTCTTCTTCACCACTTCGTTCTCGGTGACGGCTTCGACGGCGAACTGCGCGTCGCGGGCGTCCTGCGCGCTGCCGCCGCGGACCCGGGCGAAGATGACCGCGGCGTCCTCCTTGAGCTTGCCCTTGGCGGAAGCCTTCTCCAGCTGAGACTTGATACCCGCGAGGCCCTTGTCGATGAAGGCCTGCTGCACGTCGACGAGCACCACCGAGAGGCCTGCCTGGGCTGCCACCTGCGCGATTCCGGCGCCCATCTGTCCCGCTCCGACGACCGCCAGCCTCGAAACATCCACGGTGCGCTCCTTGTTGCGAGAGCGCGGGGAGATAAGCCACGGCAGGCGCCGAGTCAATGCGGTAACCTGCCCTTCGTGGAGCCGCGCGTCTGTCAGGGCATCGCCGACGATGCCGCCGCCATTTGCAGCGCCCTGGTGAGCGAGCTTCGCTTGCGCCAGGATCTGCTCGACGCCAAAGCGGGCGGGCGCGAGCTGGTGCAAGCCGCGGTCGGCGGCTCGATCGCCCAGCAGAGGTCCAAGCGGGAAGAGGCGGCGAGGCACCTGCGCGATCTGGTGGAGCGCGGGGCGCTGCCCGAGGGGCCGGGCCTGGAGCGCAACGTGCACCTCGCGCGCTGCCCGCAGGACGTGGCCACCGCGCTCAACCTGGGCGAGCCCACCCCGCAGCTCTGGTACGCCGACGTGCCGCTCAACGTGTCCCAGGAGCTGGACGGCAAGGCCTCCAAGGAGTCCGCGGGCCTCTTGCGGCTGATCCTCGATCGCGAGCCGCGCCGGGCCGATCTGCGCGCGCTGCGCAGCCTGGGCAACGAAGCCTCGCTGCAGCTGGGCCAGGAGCGGGGCCGTATGCGCGCGCTGGAAGAGCTCTCGCGCGCCCGGCGCAACCACGAGGCGCTGGCGGCCGCGGCGGCGAGGCTGCGGCGCGAGAGCGAACGCGTGCCGGTGCTGAGCGTCATCGCCGAAGAGCTGCGCAAGCTGGGCTTCGAGAGCGCGCTGCTGGTCAATGAGCCCGAGGGTCTGATCTTCGCGCGCATGTCGCACAAGCGGGCGCTCGTCGACGAGGCCATGCGGCTGCTCAAGGTGCGGCGCTTCTCCGACTTGCGCACGCTGGCGTTCGACCCCCAGCGCTCGCCGCTCTTCACCAGCCTGCTGGCCTCGCCCGAGCCGGTGCTTCCCGTGCGCGCTCACACCTTCTTGCGCGCGGTCTGGGGCAAGCGCGCGACGAAGCCGGTGCGGGAGAAGCTCATCGAGCTGCTCTCGCTGCAGCAGATGCTGGCGGCGCCGCTGCGAGGCGTCTCGGACGTGGTGCTGGGCGTGCTGGTGGCGGCTCCGGCGCCGGACACGAGGCCGGACCTGGAGCTGCTCTCGGCCTTCGCGCTGCAGTCGTCTCTCGCGCTCGAGCGCGCGCTCACCCGCGAGCGGATGCGCGAGCAGGCGAAGCTCGTCGAAGACGCCGTCCAGGAGCGCACGCGCTTGTTGAGCGAGACCAACGATCGCCTGCTCGAGGCTGACCGGCGCAAGGACAACTTCCTCGCCAACGTCTCGCACGAGCTGCGCTCTCCGCTCGTCACCATGCTCGGCTACAACGACCTGCTGCTGGGCGAGAAGATGGGGCCCATCAACGAGAAGCAGCGCCAGTGTCTCCAAGTTTCGCGCAGCTCGGGCAAGCGGCTGCGGCAGTTCATCGAAGAGCTGCTGGACTTCTCGCGCTTTGAATTGACGCGCGAGTCGATGACCTTCCAGCCCTTCGACATCGACGCCGTGGTTACGCAGGCGCTGGCCGGCCTGGCGCCGCGGTTCCTCGAGCGGCGGCTCAACCTGCGCAAGAAGATCGCCAGGGGCACGCCCAGGGTGCTGGGAGACCGCGAGCGCGTCTCGCAGGTGCTGACCAACCTCTTGTCCAACGCCGAGCGCCACTGCCGCGACGGCGGGAAGATCGTCATCGGCGCGGAAGCGAGGCCGTCGTTCCTGCTCGTCTCGGTGCGCGACAACGGCAGCGGCATCCCCGCCGCCCATCTGGAAAAGATCTTCGACCGGCTTTATCAAGTCGGCGACGTCAAGGACTCGCGGATGCGCGAGCAGGGCCTGGGCCTGGGCCTCAACATCGTCAAGAGCATCGTCGAGGCCCACGGCGGCGAAGTGTCCGTCACCAGCGAGCTAGGCAAAGGCTCCACCTTCTCCTTCACGCTCCCTCTCGCCCAAACCCCCTGACACAGACACTCATTGCGGGCGGATGGTGTTGCTGCCCTCGGCGGAGAGGTCGGTCTTGACGGTCACGCGGCGGGAAGGTTTGCCCTGGTAGTTGGCGGTCGTCTCCACCTCGGCGGCTCCGGGCGGCGCGTGGACCACGAGCTCGATGTTGTTCGGCGCGCCCACCGTCCCGAAGGTCATCTCGTGGCGCGTCAGCAGGTGGCCGTCGCGGCGGACGACGACGTCGATGCCCGTCACCTCGCGCGGCTTCAGCGCCTCGAGGTTGACGGCCAGCGTGAGATCGACCGGCTTGTGCGACTTCTGCCAGAAGAGCGTCGCGCTGATGACCGCCGCGATGACCGCGAAGCGGATGAGAAGCTTCTTACGCATCCTCGTCTTCCGGCGGCTCGTCCTTCTTTGCCTTCTTCTTGAAGCGCGCCTTGAACCCGGGCTCGCCAGACGGCTTGAGCTGGATGCTGGCGTTCACTTCCAGGGTGACGCTGGTGAGCAGCTTCCAGAGCTCGCGCTGCAGCGTCTCTCCCTCGAGGAACCGGCGCACTTCCTGCGAGACGATGCGCGCCACTTCGGTCCGCGACTTGTCGGCCTGCGCGACGAGGAACCCGAGCGCGTCCTTGGGCAGCTTGATGTCGCCCACCGCGTTGCGAATTCCCTCCTCGGTCATGAAGAGCGCGCCGACGCCGGTCAGGAGCGCGCGCCGCACCACGTCCGGCACCAGGCCCGAGAGCTTCTTCGCGTCTTCGGGCCCGAACTCGGCATCGGGACTGGAACCAGGCTCTCGCTTGTCGTGCGCCATCCATTGCCTCCGCGGCTTACTCTTCGCCGTCGTAATAGTCGGCAGCCGACTCCTCCTTGTAAACCGAGGAGAGCCCCTGGCCGCGGGCGATGAAGCCGACCTTCTTCGAATCTGGATAGATCGCCACTTCCGGCTCGATCATGGTCGAGAGCGCGAGATAGCGCAAAGGAACGGCGCCGCGGTTGATGACCTGGTGTCCCGGCGGCCCGGGCGGAAAGGAGATGTAGTCGCCCTGCCGGAGCGGCTGCTCGTCGGTGCCCGAGCGCAGCACGCCCTCGCCCTCGAGAATGAAGATGGCCTCTTCGTTGGCGAGGTGGAAATGGAACGGGAACGCCTTCTTGCCCGGCGGCAGCTCGAACCAGCTGGTGCCCAGGCCCTTCGAACCCACCTCCGCTCCCAGCCGCTTGCGCTTGAAGGCGAAGCTTCCGTGGTCAAGCGTTGCCGTATCGCACTGCAGGACGGAGGTCCGTTTCATTTCTTACCCAGCTGCACGAGCGGCTTTTGACCTCGCGGGATGGCGCTCAGGTTGGCCACCGCAACGCGGTCGGCGATGTTCTGCGCGATGCGCACCAGCGCCTGCGATTCGGGCAGGCCCGGGTCTCCGGCCACCACCGGCTTGCCGTCGTCCGAGCCGGTGCGGATGGCCATGTTGATGGGCACCCGGCCCAGGAAAGGCACGCCCAGCTTGGCAGCGGCCGCTTCTGCTCCGCCGCGCGAGAAGATGTCGGTCTCGTGCTGGCAGTGCGGGCAGACGAAGCCGCTCATGTTCTCGACGAAGCCCAGCACCGGAATGCTGACCTTGTCGAACATGCTCTTCGCCTTGATGGCGTCGCTCAACGCCACGTCCTGCGGCGTCGTCACCACCACCGCGCCGCTGACCGAGACCTGCTGGGCGATGGTGAGCTGGATGTCGCCGGTGCCGGGCGGCAGATCGAGGATGAGGTAGTCGAGCTCGCCCCAGTTCACGTCGCGCAGAAGCTGCACCAACGCGCCGTGGAGCATGGGCCCGCGCCAGATCATCGCCTGGTCGGGGTCGACGAAGAAGCCGATGGAGATGACCTTCACCCCGTACGCATCCAGCGGGCGCATGCGCTTGCCGTCGTCGCTCGAGGGCTTGGCGCCGAAGAGGCCCATCATCAAAGGGACGCTGGGGCCGTAGATGTCCGCGTCGAGCAGGCCCACCTTCGCGCCCAGCTTGGCCAGCGCCACGGCGACGTTGGCCGAGACGGTGCTCTTGCCGACGCCGCCCTTGCCGCTGCCGATCAGCACCACGTTCTTGGCGGTGGGCACCAGGTCGTTGGCTGCCGCGGCCTTCGCCGGCGACTGGCGGACATTGGCGCTGAAGGCGATCTCGGCGCGCATTCCCGGCAGCGCGGCGCGGATGATCTCCTCCAGCTTCGGCTTCCACGGCGAGGCTGGAGTTGGCAGCTCCACCCGCACGCGAACCGCGCTCTCGGACAGCACCTCCACCGCTTGAATCATTCCCAGCTCGCCCAAGCCGCGGCCAGACGAAGGGTCTTTCAACGCTTTCAACGAGATCGAAACCTGCTCGGGGGTGACCGCCATAGGGCGCGGGAAGATGCTAGGTGGAATGCGCCAAGTCAAGGCGCATGCAAGAGAGCGCGACCGGGGCGCGCCGAGGTGCGCCGGCCGTCCTGCAACACCAACTTTCCGTTCACCAGCACATCGCGAATGCCCGCGGGGTACTCGAGCGGCTTCTCGAACGTCGCGGTGTCCTGGACTTCGGCCGGCTCGAAGACCACCAGATCGGCCTTCATTCCAGCTCTCACGATGCCGCGATCTTGCAGCCCGAGACGGCGCGCCGGCAGCGAGGTCATCTTGCGGACCGCCTCTTCGACGGAGAAGAGCTTCTCGTCGCGCGCGTAGTGGCCGAGCATCCGCGCGGTGCTGGCGAAGGCGCGGGGATGGGCGCTGCCTTCGGCCGCGAACGGTCCGTCGGGAGCCATGGCGCCGTAGTCGGTGCACATCGAGACGAAGGGCTGCGAGAGGCCCAGCTTCACGTCGTCCTCGTTCATGCCGAAGCGCGCGACGCCAGTGCTGGCGCGGTCCTGCGCCACCAGATCCACCAGCGCCTCGGCAGGCTTCTCGTGCAGCTGCTCCGCGATCTTGTCCAGCCGCTGGCCGACGAACTTCTTCACCTCTGGATGGACCGCCGCCAGGATCAAGATGTCCTCGGCGTGCAGGCCCTCGGTCTCGATCTCCGAGATCATGCGAGCGCGCTGCGCGGGGTCGTGGATGCGCTTCACCATCTCGTCGACGCCGCCGGCGTGCGCCCAGTCCGGAATGGTCGCGTCCAGGCCGTTGGCGCTGGCGATATACGGATACATGTCCGCGCTGATGTCCAGGCCCGCGGCGCGAGCGGTCTGGATCTTCTCGATCACCTCGCGCATGCGGCCCCAGTTGGCGTGGCCCGAGACTTTGAGGTGCCAGATCTCGACGGGGATCCGGGCTTCCCGCGCGATGGTGAAGGTCTCGTCCAAGGCCTCGGCGATCTTCTTCGCCTCGCTGCGCATGTGCGTGGCGTAGATGCCGTGGAACTTCGCGGCCGACTGCGCCAGCGCGATCAGCTCTGGCGTCTTGGCGTAAGACCCTGGTTGATAGATCAGCCCGGTCGAGACGCCGAACGCGCCCTGCTGCATCGCCTGCTCGACCAGCTTCTGCATCAGCGCGAGCTGCTCCGGCGTAGGCTGCACGTCGCCCATGCCCAGCACGACGCCGCGCACCTGGGCGGCCCCGACCAGGAGAGCTTCGTTGATGGACGGACGCGCCTTCCTGAATCGCTTCCAGTAACCGCCCAGCGAGGTCCAATCGATCTTCAGCTTGTACTTGTCGAGCCAGGGCTGCTGCTCGTGGATCCAGGCGGCGTTCATGGGCGCCGGCGAGATGCCTTCGCCCGACAGCTCGGTGGTGATGCCCTGCCTAACCTTCGACTCCTCGCGCGGATCGACCAGCGCCTGCAGCTCACTCTGGCCCAGCAGGTCGATGAAGCCGGGCGAGATCATCGCGTCGCGCAGGTCGAGCCGCAGCTTCGCCTTCTCGCGCGACAGGTCGCCAATGGCCGCGATGCTGTCTCCGCGAATGCCGACGTCCGCGCGGTACCAGGGCGCGCCGGTGCCGTCGACCACCCGGCCGCCGCTCAAGATGACGTCGAAGACGGCCAGGAGCGCGATCATCATGCGGAGGGCGCCACCACGACCACGCCCGCGTCGCCTTCCGGACCGTCGACGATGGCCCGCACCGGCAACGCCATCCGCGCCAGCGTCGCCAGCTGCAGAAGGCCGGGCGTGATCTCGCTGGTCGAGTAGTGGCACGAGGGCGGCGTGCCTGCTCGCGCTCCCAATCCGGCGGCGCAGAGGAATGACGGGAGCAGCATCCGCTCGGCCATGCTGGCGTCGAGCGCCCCGCGCGTCTCCAGGAACTGCTGCAGCCGCTGGGCGACGCGCTCGCCCACGGCCTGCGCGTCTCCCAGGCGGTTCCACTGGCCCACTTCCGACACCGAGACGATGGAGCTCTCGAACTCTGCCGTGGCCGTCAGCGCCCAGCGGCTGCGGGCCTGGGCCGCCTGCGAGAGCGGCAGCGGCACGCGCTCGGCTTCGGAGACGAGCCCGCGGCGGCGCATGGCCTTCACCACCTCTTCGGCCGCCTCCAAGGCTGCTTCGTTGCGGCCTCCCGCGACCGCCGCGATGACGCTCACCTGCCGCAAGAGACCGCGGTGCATGGCCTGGAACGGCAGCAGGGCCGGCGCCGGGTCCAGGCTGGCCACCAGTTCGCCCGGCTCGCCGAAGCCGGCCTCGGTCAGCTCGAGCGACAGCTTGAGCCCGAACTGCGCGGCCAGCTGCGACCAGCAGAGCCGCAGATCGTGAAACGTCGGCGCGCCCTCGTCGTGGTTCGAGCCGCGCAGCCACAACTCCGACGGCTTGCCCAACAGCGCCAGCGGCCAGGACAAGGTCCAGAGCGCGCGCGCCACCGCGAAGGGCGCCGGCAGCTCGAGCAGGTGAAGGCC
>DATBAA010000775.1:0-2524 GCA_036271755.1 Myxococcales bacterium
CGCCAGGTCGCAGATGTCGGCCAAGGAGAGAAGCTGCGGGCGGAGAGCTCCTGCGGGGCTCGACACCGTGAATTGGGTGCTGCCGGAGACCGCGGCGGCAGTGGCGGTGACGGTGACTTTGCCGGCGGCCACTCCCAGGGCCAGCCCTGCCGTGGTGTTGAAGGTCGCGACCTTCGTGTCGGAGGAGGTCCAGACCGCGGTGGGAATGGCTGCGGTGGTGCCGTCGGAGAAGGTCCCGGTGGCGATGAACTGCGCCGAAGCTCCGGCCAGGACTCCGGCGTCGGCCGGCGTGACTGCCAGAGACTCCAGCGATGCGGCGGCAGTGGTGCCGGTGCTGCCGCCGCAGCCCGTCAGGAGCGGCCCGGCGCTGGAAAGGCTGAGAAGGCAGACAAAGGGAGAGAGTCGCATTCTTCTTCCGGCGCAAACGGATGCAAAAACGTCTCAAAATCTCGAAGTCACCTCCGACGAAGAGACGCTTCTCCCAAGCCTTGCGCCTGACCTAGGGTGCGGTCCCTCTTTGAAGGAGCATCCATGCGCGCGCGACAGGCACCAGCCCCTTCTTGCGCAGCGGCCATCCGGGTGTCTCGCCGCACACCGCCAGCTCCGCGATCGCCTTCCAGCCGGAGTTGGACCTCTACTTCACCGGCGCGCAGACCAGCACTTCGGCGACCATCTCCTTCTTCACCGACGCAGCCGCGACTCAGAGCGCAGGCTCCATCCAGCTCACCGGCCTGAATGGCCAGGCGTTGGGCCAGTACGCGAGCTTCCCCGCGAATCTCCAGGGCGCCATCAACCTCACCGCCGGCAAGCTCCCCTGCACCGGCGCGTTCACCATCAACCTCAGCGACGCGCAGGGCAACAACGAGATCAAGGGCAACCTCGCGCTGCCGAAGACCAGCGTCTCGATGCAGTTCGACTTCACCCTCGACGATGGCGGCAACGTCGGCGGCTCGAGCATCATCACCGAGCACGGCTCGACCATCTCCATGACCGGCATCCACGGCGGCCTCGCGGCGGAAGCGATCAGCGGCGACGTGGTGATCTCGCCCTCGGGGTGGACCGGCATCGGCAACTTCTCGCTCGCCACCGGCAACTTCAGCGTCAGCCTCGCCACGCCCGCGGGAACGGCGGGCGCCGCGCTCAACACGAACGGGGGCCTCGATCTCACCTTTGCCGACGGAACGCAGGAGACGGTCACCGATCCGCTGGTGGCCGATCCTGCCGGAGCGATCGCCGGCAGCGGCCCGTCCGACGCGGGCAGCACGGACGCGGGTGCTTTCACCTCGGTTGCGCTTCCGTCCTTCGCCGTCTTCGCCAGGAGCTCGGACGGAAGGTTCGGCGGCTCCATCACCGGCGGCGCAGCCGCCAACGTGCCGGCCTATTGGGCCTCGCCCACCTCGCAGCCGGTGCTGCTGACGATCTTGTCGGGCGATGTCGGGGGCGAAGGCTGGGGCATCAACGCCAGCGGGCAGATCGTCGTCAACGGCGTCGAGCCGATTGGGAATTTGGAGTTCCATCCGGTCTACTACAGCAGCCCCACCGCGGCGCCCGTCGCGTTGTCCACCGTTGGGCTGGCCGTCGCTGCCAACCGCACCGACGGCGTCGCAACCGGAATCAACGACAGCGGGCTCATCATTGGCGGCTTCAGCTACGAGCTGCAGGATGGCAACTTCCAATACGACGCTTACGCTTGGATCAGCCCCAGCGCGAACCCTACCAAGCTCTTGCTTCCCGACGGCGACACCAGCGCGCAGGTAGCCGCGGTGAACGCGAGCGGCACCATGGTGGGCACCACCACGTCCAACTTCAACAGCTCCCAAAGCTTCCACGCCGTGATCTGGAGCTCGCCCGCCGCCCAGCCGGCAGTGCTCACTGCTTTTGGCAGCGACACCTTGGCCTCGCCGAGCGACATCAACAGTGAAGGCGTGGTCGCCGGCTGCAGCGGCACGACGATCCGGTCCTCGCGGCCGCCGTTCATCCAGTGGGGTCCGCCGGGCGAGGCGGTGGTGTGGAGCGCGGCCGGCCACGCGGTGTCGCAGGCCGGCACCTGCGGCGACCTGCCTCTGGTGTTGATCACCGACTCGGGCGAGCTCGCCATCGCTTCCGGTCAAAACAACGGCAGCATCCTGCTGACGCCAAAATAGAGCTGCGCGCCGGGTGACGCTGCTATCCGAGCGGCGTCGCTGCGACTTCCGCTCTTCCGAGCTGGCGCAGCGCTGCTCTGGCCGCGTGATGGCCGCACATGCCGTGGACGCCGCCGCCGGGAGGAGTGGAAGCGGAGCAGATGAAGACGCGCGGGTTGGGCGTCGAATAAGGGTTCAGCCGCGCCACTGGCCGTGTGAAGAGCTGCAAAAGGTCGGTGACGCCGCCGGTGATGGCGCCGCCAATATAGTTGGGGTTCTCGGCCTCGAGCGTGGCCGGCGTCATCTTGTGCCGCGCCAGGATGCGCTCCTTGAAGCCCGCAGCAAATCGCTCGATTTGATTCTCGATGATTTCGGTTTGATCCACGGTCGAGCCGGACGGC
>DATBAA010000776.1:0-2665 GCA_036271755.1 Myxococcales bacterium
TCGAGTACGAGATGGTGCAGGTGGCGGGCGGCGAGCCGCAGCCCATGTTCAAGCCGCGCGTCGACCTCTTGCGCGCGCCGCAGCGCAGCCACCTCGCGAAGCTGCTCTTCGATTGCACGAACGATCCGTCGCTCATCACCCGCTGCGCCGAGCAGCTGCGCCAGGCCAAGCTGGAAACCGGCGAGCTGGTGCCCGGTCCGCAAGATCTGACTGCCTTCGTCCGCCGCATCCGCGCCGAGATCGACGCCGCCGGTGAGCGCGCGAGGCAGCCGTTGCCGGTCGCGCTCGCCGGGCGGCTGACCATGACCGGCAACCTCCTCGATCGCGTGCTGCTGCTCGCCGCGGACTTCCGCTTCCTGCAGGGCGAGCTCGAGCGCACGCAGAAGGCGCTGACCGTGAGCGAGGCCGAGCAGATGCGTTCGGATCTGCTGGCGGTCATCGGCAAGAGCGGCCTCGTCGCGCAGGCCACGCGCGTGCTCTTGCCGTCGCTGGCCGCGACTGTGGTCCTCGAGGAGGTGACCGACGAGAAGGAGGCGTCGGCGCTGGCGCGGCGGCTCCTTGCCGACCGCGAAGTGTCGCTCGAGGCGACGCTGCCCGAAGAGCTGATGAGCAAGATGGGCAATGGCCGGCTGCGCTTGCTCCTCACGGCTTCGAAGAAGCTCGAATCGCTGGCCGGCCGCGCCGAGGAGCTGGCCCGCGCCGCCAACGACGTCGTCAGCGGCCGCTACCCCGAGCGCACGCTCATCTTCTCGCGCAGGTTCACGCCGCTGGCCTCGGCCGCGCTGGTGGACTTCTCCGGCTTCCTCGACAAGAGGCTGCGCGAGCTGGACTTCAACCTGGGCGCGTACGACATGGCGACGCAGATCGCCGACTTCCGCTGCCGCTCGCGCGATCCGTACAGCGAGAAGCGCGTGGTGCCGCCGGTGCGGCTGGACGCGCCGTGGGAGCTGGACCTGCGCTCGGAAGATACCCAGCGCTGCATTGGGGAAGAGCTGCGCGACGTGACCGGCCGCCTTGGTCTGCAGCACACCGGACATGCGCTGGCCGTCTTTGCCATCTCGGCGCGCGTGCAGCTGGCGGTGTCGCTGGGCAGCGAGGAGAAGGCCGAGGCGCTCTTCAAAGGCTCCTCGTGGGCGTGGCTGCCGGAAGCCGCGAAGGCGCATCCGCGCGATGATCTAGAGACCGCGCTGAACGTGCTGCTGTCGAAGCGCGTGCCCTGCGAGCCCGGCGGGGCGGACAAGCTCTGCGTGGCGGACCTGGAGTTCCGCGAGCTCATCCAGGGCCTGCGCGCCGCGGGCTTCAAGCCGACCGACCAGAGCTTGCGCGTGGCCTTCGAGGACCCCGACCGCTGGATGACCACCTTCTCTCGCCGCCTCGTCGATCGCGGCATCGCCAGCGCCGGCTCGGGCGCGGTGAAGGGCACCGAGGTGGTGCTCTTCGGTATGCGCGCCGGCGAGCTGGTGCTGCGGCGGCAGGACCAGCAGAGCTTGCCCGGCTTCACGTTGGATACCTCGAGTGTTCCGATTGGACCCGTCCGGCCCGATCGCTCGGCGCTGGCGGTGACGCTGGCCCACCTCGTGCCTTACCGGCTGGGGGTCGAGGTGATCGACGGCGGGCTGACGTTCTCCTGGCTCGAGCCGGCCGTGCACTTCGGGCAGTTCTTCTCGGTGCAGTCGAAGCTCGATCTGGTGGATCTGCATGGCTGGCGCGGTGCCAGCACCCTTGGCCTTCTACCGACGGTGTCGATCTCCACGCTGGCGCTCTCGGCCGGGCCGCGCTGGACCATTCCCTGGACGCGCGATCCGGTGGGGCCGGGCTTCGAGGCGCGGCTGGCGGTGCTGCAAGAGCGGCTGGCCATCAGCACCGGCATGCGCTCGTTCAGCCGGGGCGAGCGCGACTGGTTTCTCACGCTTTCGGTCAGCGATCTGAACGGGCTCACCTATTGGCTCTCGCCCTGGTCTAAATAGAGCCATGGCCACTTTTCACGGCGCGTGCCACTGCGGGAACATCGAGGTGCGGTTCGAGACGGAGATTGCGCCGGCCGACTTCAAGCTGCGCGCCTGCGACTGCACCTTCTGCCGCAAGCATGGCGTGCGCACGGTGATGGACCCCAAAGGCCGGGCCCGCATCGAGGTGCGCGACGGGGCGTGGCTGACGCGCTACCAGTTCGGCCTCGCCACGGCAGACTACTTCGTCTGCAAGCGCTGCGGCGCCTACGCGGGCGCGGTGCTCACGGAAGCTGCCGGCGCCTGGGCGGTCATCAACGTCAACCTGCTCGACGACCAGAGCATCCTGCCGCGGGAGGCGCAGGTTGGCTCGTACGGCAGCGAGACCGCGGAGAGCCGGTCGGCCCGCCGGCGCATGCAGTGGACGCCGGTGACGGTCAAGGTCTGAGCGCGCCGAGCGCGTAGGAGACCGCCACTTCCACGCGCAGCGGGCGCGGGCCGAGCGAGAAGGGCACGAAGCCCTGCTTGCGCAGCAGATCGAGCTCGAACGGCACCCAGCCGCCCTCGGGGCCAATCGCCACCACCGCGCGCCCTTCGCGCTTCGGAACACCCTCGGGCGCGATCGGATGCGCCAGCAGCCGCGTGGCTGGAAAAACGTCTGAGAGCTCGTCTTCGACGAAGGGCCGGAACCGCTCTCGCACCAGTAGCTCGGGCGGTCT
>DATBAA010000777.1:0-10447 GCA_036271755.1 Myxococcales bacterium
AAGGGCGAGCCGCCGCTGGCCAAGATCCACGACTGGGTCAACCTCACCTGCCCCAAGTGCGGCGGGCCGGCGCGCCGCGAGGCCGAGACGATGGACACCTTCGTCGATTCGGCCTGGTACTGGGCGCGGTACATCGACCCGCGCAACGAGCAGGAGCCGTTCTCGCGCGCCAAGGCCGACCGCTGGCTGCCCATCGATGTCTATGTCGGCGGGCCCGAGCACGCGGTTTTACATCTGCTCTACTTTCGCTTCTGGACCATGGTGATGCACGAGCTGGGTCTCTGCGCCATGAGCGAGCCGGCGCAGAAGCTGGTCACGCAGGGCATCGTCAAGGGCCGCGACGGCGAGAAGATGTCGAAGTCGAAGGGCAACGTCGTCTCGCCGCGCGAGATCATCTCCGACTACGGCGCCGACACCGCGCGCCTCTTCATCCTCTTCGCCGGTCCGGCCGAGAAGGACATGGATTGGAGTGACGAGCAGGTGCAGGGCATGCACCGCTTCCTGGGCCGCGTCTGGCGCCTCGTGCACGGCGCGCTGCCCAAGCTCGCGGGCGTCAACCCGGGCGGGCCGGTGGATGATCTGCGGCGGCGCACGCACAAGACCATCTTGCGCGTCACCCAGCAGCTGGAGCGGCTGCAGTTCAACACCGCCATCTCGTCGCTGATGGAGCTCTCCAACGCCTGCACCGACTGGCAGGGCGAGCCCGCCTCTTTGCGCGAAGGCCTGGAGGCGCTGGTGCAGCAGCTCGCGCCGTTCGCGCCGCACATGGCCGAGGAGCTGTGGCGCGAGCTGGGCCACAACGAGGATCTGGTCAAGCTGGGCTGGCCCGAGGCGGACCCTGCGCTGGTGGTCGACGATGCCTACCAGATCGCGGTGCAGGTGAACGGCAAGCTGCGCGGCGAAGTGCAGGTGCTGGCGACGGCGGGCGAGGCGGAGATTCGCGAGACGGCAGCGCGCGATCCCAAGGTGGCTGGCTGGCTCTCGGGCAAGACGGTGAAGAAGGTCGTCGTCATCCCGAAGCGGCTGGTGAATTTTGTCGTGGCCTAGAAAGCCGCCAGCGGCGCGCGTCGTCGCAGCGCTGACGACGGGCTGCTGGCTGCTCGCGACCGCCTGCGGATATGCGCCGGTCCGGAACGGCAAGCTGCACGCGGTGCGCGTCGCGCCGGTCAAGAACGATACGGCGCAGGCCGAGGTGGGCGGCCTCTTCGCGGCCGAGCTGCGCCAGGAGCTGTCGAGCCGCGGCTGGCTGCAGGGCGAGGCCTCCGATGCTCCGGAGCTGCACGCGCAGATCGTCGCGCTCATCTCGCTGCCGACGTCCGTTGGCTCGGAAGGCGCGGGCGCTTATCGCCTCATCGCGGACCTGCGCGTGAAGATCGGCGACTACGAAGATGCGCTGAACCTGGGTGAAGATTACCTGGCTGGCATCGACGTGCTGGGGACGGAGGCCAACCGGAGAGCGGCGCTGCGGCGTCTGTTGCGCTCGGCGGCCAGGGAAGCCATCGAGCGCTACGACGTCGCGCAGCGCTTTTAGAAACTACTTCGCGGCCGGAGCCGGCTTGGCGTTGGCGGCCTTGCTGAGGCGCGAGATGCGGCGCGACGCCTGCGCCTTGTGGATGACGCCCTTCGAGGCTGCCTTGCTGATCTGCTTGATGGCTGCCGCGAGCTCTTCCTTGGTCTTGCCCGCGTCGGTGCCGCCCGCTGCTTCGCGGAACTTGCGCACGCTGGTGCGAACGGTCGACATGACGTGCGTGTTGCGAACGCGGTGCTTCTGCGACTGGCGATTCGCCTTCTCTGCCGAACGGGTATTGGCCACGAAAACTCCTGGAAAGGGCTGCGGCAAATAGCACTCGCCCCCAACTACGTCAATGCCTCTCGCCCCACAGCTTGTTCACGGGCTGCGTCAGAGAGGGAAAAACGAGGGTGTTGAAGGTCACGCAGCCGCACACCCAGTCCTGAATACGCCTTAAAACCATGAATTCAGGCTTGAATCTCTGTCTTGCGATCGTTTCCTGAAACCTGCGTTCCATCCAGGCTGCATTCCAGCACCATTGCGCTGGAGGTGTATTCACAAGCTGTCCACAGGGCGGGTGCAGAGCTGTGGGAAGCTCTATTTCTTGCCGTCTTCCGGTCGATTTTTGGCTTCGTCCCAGAGCGCATCCATTTCAGCCAGGTTCGATTCGCGCGGCGATTTCCCGCGCGCCTGCAATTGCTCCTCGATGTAATGGAAGCGCGATTCGAAGCGCCGCAGCGTGCCGCGCAGCGCCTCCTCCGGATGCACCTTCACGAAGCGCCCCAGGTTGGCCGTGGCGAAGAGCAGGTCGCCCAGCTCGCTCTCGATGCGAGATTTGTCAGAACCCTCCATCGCCTCGAGCAGTTCTCCCAGCTCTTCGTGGATCTTGGCCACCACGCTCTTCGCGTCGGGCCAGTCGAAGCCGACCGCGCCCGCCTTCTCCGTCAATCGCTCCGCGCGCACCAGGGCCGGCAGCGCGACCGGAACGCCGCCGATGGCCGAGCGCACCTGGCCCTTCTCCTTGCGCTCCTCGGCCTTGATGACCTCCCAGTTCTTCAGCACCTCGGCAGAGCCCGAGACGCTGGCGTTGCCGAAGACGTGCGGATGGCGCCGGGTAAGTTTGTCTGCGATGGCATCGCACACCGCCGCGAAGTCGAACTTGCCCTCTTCCTTGGTGATGCGCGACTGGAAGACCACCTGGAAGAGCAGGTCGCCCAGCTCCTCGCGGTGGTTCGCAACGTCGCCGTTTTCGATGGCCTCGATGACCTCGTGGGCCTCTTCCAAGAGGTAGGGCGTGAGCGTGCGCAGCGTCTGCTCGCGGTCCCACGGGCAGCCGCCCGGGTCGCGCAGCTTGTCCATGATTCCCAGGAGGCGATCGATCGCGTTTGCGGCCTCTGACATGGGCGGCCCAATACCACATCCCGGCGAGCCGGCTTCGCCCGCGCAGCATTGCAGGCGAAGCAGTTTCCTTGCTGCAGGAATTGTTCATCCTTTAGGATGCGCACCGTGATTCACAGCAGTTTGGTTTCGCGAGCCTGCGCGGCCCTCGTCGCGATCTTCGCAGCGGGCGCCGGCGCCCAAGAGCCCGTCACGGCGCCTGCCCCGGCCGCCGGGAAGCCTCCGGCGTTCGTGCTCCCGTCCGAGAAGAGCGCGGAGATCTTCACCCACTGGAACCTGCGCCGCGAGTACCTGCGCGACCGCGACGAGCGCCGGGCCGACGACGAGGAGCAGCGCGTCCGTCAGCTGAAGGACGAGCTGCAGCTGCAGAATCTCTTCTTCGTCAGTGGCGCGTTGGTCCGCGAGAGCCACGACGCGCTCGCCGCCGGCTCCAGCGCGCAAGCCATCGCGCGCTGCAAGCTGGCCGTCGAGCTCTCTCCGGCCATGGAGGAGGCGCACCTTTGCCTGGCGCGGGCGATGCTGCAGGAGAACCCCACCGGCGTCCAACCGGCCTTCGCCGAGATTTACGCGGCCGCCAACGCGGCCATGAACGATCCGCGCCTCTCTCGCGCCGCGCTGGCGAATCTGCTCGCGGTGCTCTTCCTGGGCGTCCTCGCCGCGGGCACCGCGTTCGTCGTCATCCTCTTTGCCCGCTACGCCAAGCTCTACGCGCACGACGTGCACCACCTCTTCCCGGTGGGCGCGCGGCGCTGGCAGACCAAGATGCTGGCGGCGGTGCTCCTGCTGCTGCCGGTCTTCCTGCAGATGGGACCGCTGCCGCTGATCTTCACCGCGCTCCTGGCCGTCGCGCTCTATCTCTCGACGGTGGAGATGGCGGTCTCGGTGCTCCTCTTGTGCGCGCTCGCGGCCACGCCCTGGACGGCGGAGACCATCGGGCGCATCGCGGCCTTCGGCGGGCCGGCGGTGGACGTGTGGCTGCTCGAGCACGGCGAAGGTTCGGCGCCGGAGGTGGCCCGGTTGCAGAAGCGGCTCGACTCGGGCGCCAACGAATTCGCGGTGGACTTCGCGCTCGCGCACAAGGCCAAGCGCGACGGCGACCTGGCCGCGGCGGAGAAGCTCTACCAGCGCGCCGTCGAGGCCGGCTCCAACAGCACCGGCCTCGCGGCGGTGCACAACAACCTGGGCAACGTCTTCCTGCTCCAGGGCGAAGTCGCCAAGGCACAGGCGCAGTACCAGC
Organism: Myxococcales bacterium; assembly: GCA_036271755.1. Taxonomy (GTDB): domain Bacteria; phylum Myxococcota; class Myxococcia; order Myxococcales; family 40CM-4-68-19; genus 40CM-4-68-19. The sequence goes on from DATBAA010000777.1 coordinate 4,146, forward strand.
AGGCCATCGATCTGCGCGAAGGAGCCGCCGCGCCGCACTTCAACCTGGGCCGCGCGCTGGGCCTGGGCGGCGTCGACACGCTGGAGAAGGTGCAGTCCGAGCAGCACCGCGCCGAGGATCTCGATCGCGCCGGCATCAAGGAGTTCACCGGCGACACGCTGCAGGCCAATCGCAAGTCGAACAAGTTCGTGCTCGACATGTCGCTCGACGACAGCCTCTTGCAGCCGCTCATGGACAAAGAGCAGGGCGCCGCTTCTCCCGTGGGCGACGAGCTCCGCGCCGAGCTCTCGTTCGGCCTGCCGCCCGAGGCGGCCACCGGCCTGCCGGTCATCGTCGCGCTGCTGGTCTTCGCGTTGCATATGCTCCGGGCGCGCATCCGCCCCAGCGGCCGCTGCGAGCGCTGCGGCCGCGAAGTGTGCAAGCGCTGCGACCCCGACGCGCGCCCGTCGGAGCAGCTCTGCGCGCAGTGCGTGAACGTCTTCATCCGCCGCACCGGCGTGGACGCGGCCGAGCGCATCCGCAAGGAGTACGCGGTGCAGGCCTGGCACCGGCGGCGCCACGGCCTGGCGCGGCTGCTCGGAACCATCTCCGGCGCCGGCCACGTCATGATGGGCTACCCGCTGCGCGGCATCATCTACCTGGTGCTCACCGGCTCGCTCCTCGCCTCCATCTTGCTCTGGCACGGGCTCGCGCACGGGCCGGTGGCGGTGCGCAGCACGGTCTCGCTCTTTCGCGTCGGCCTCACCGCCGCTGCCGTCATCGCCATCTACGCCATCTGCCTGCGCGACCTGGTGAACCGCCAGCGCAACGAAGAGGGAGCTTAAGCCGTGGCGCTCTCGGGCACGCTGAAGGACTTCGGCATCGCCGACATCCTCCAGCTCATCGGCCACCAGACGAAGACCGGCCGCCTCACGCTCAACTCGGGCGGCGACGAGGTGGAGGTCTTCTTCATCGACGGCAACGTCGTCTTCGCCAGCGACAAGGCGCGCACCTCGAAGAGCCTCCTCGGCAGCCTGCTGCTGCGGGCGGAGATGCTCTCCAACGATCAGCTGGAAGAGGCGCTGGGCATCCAGACGCGCACCCTCAAGCGGCTGGGCGACATTTTGGTGGAGATGGGCGCCGTCACGCAGGTGCAGCTGGGCCAGATCATGCGGCTGCAGACCACCGAGACGCTCTACCGGCTCTTCGCCTGGAAGACCGGCTCGTACGAGTTCTCGCAAGAGGACGTCGACCCGGCCCGCAGCGCCTTCGAGGCCGTCCGCGCCGAGAACATCCTGCTGGAAGGCTTCCGGCGGATGGACGAGTGGCCGGCGCTGAAGAAGAAGGTGCCGTGGCTGGACGCGAGCTTCGAAGTGGTGCGCGAGCTCGACACGCGCGACCTGCCGCCGCTGGATGAAGGTGACCTCAACGTCGACGGCGACCGCGAGGGCAAGCCCACCGAGCGCCACAAGCTCTGCTACCGGCTGGCCGCGGGCGGCAAGGACGTGCAGCGGGTCATCGACGCCAGCCGCCTGGGCGAGTTCGAGGCGCTCAAGGCCATCAACGACCTGGTGGAGTGGGGCTTTCTCAAGATCGTTCCGCCGCCCTCGGGCGCCGCGGCGCTCACCCACGGCATCAAGACCTCCGGCCGCAAGTTTGCCCGCAGCGGCGCGCTCTTGCGGCTCCTGCTCTCGCTGGCGTTCTTCGTCGCCACGCTCTTCCTGGTGAAGGCGCTGGCGCCGCAGCTGGGAGCTTCGCGGGCTGAAAATCCAGCTCGCCGGGGAGCGATCGCGCGGCTGGTCTCGCACGATCAGCTGGTGCGCCTGGAGTCGGCGCTGGAGTTGTACAGAACCGAGCACGGTGAATACCCGGCGGCGTTGGGTCAGCTGGTCGAGGGTCAGCTGGTGACCGATCAGGACCTTCGCTATCCCTATCGGGAGAACTACTACTACCGGCGGACGCAGCAAGGGTTTGTCTTGTTGCCTCCGCTTGATTAGATAAGCGGTAATGGCAGAACCTTCGGGGCGGTTGGAGCTGACGGACAACGATGGAGCGCGGACCCTGGCCGGCGGCAGGTCCGAGAATCTCAAGCTCATCGAGCAGCGGTTCGGAGTCCACATCGGACAGCGCGGAAACGTCTTCCTCATCTCGGGCGAGCCTGAAAAGGTGGCCCGGGCGGAGAAGCTTCTGGCCGGGCTCAACGAGCTCATCCAGCGCAAGTATCCGCTGGGTCTGGAGGACGTGGAGCAGGCGAGCAAGGTGGTGCTCGCCGACGCCAACGCCGACCTGAAGGAGATCTTTCTCGACACCGTCTACATCACCAACCGCAACCGGCCGGTGACGCCGAAGGGCTTCAACCAGAAGGCGTACATCGATTCGATCCGCAAGTTCGACATCGTCTTCGGCATCGGGCCTGCGGGCACCGGCAAGACGTATCTGGCCATGGCCATGGCGGTGGCGGCCCTGGTCGAGCGGCGGGTGAAGCGCATTGTCCTCTGCCGTCCGGCGGTCGAGGCGGGAGAGAAGCTGGGCTTCCTGCCGGGCGATCTCGCCGAGAAGGTCTCGCCCTACTTGCGTCCGCTCTACGACGCGCTCCACGACCTGATGGACATGGACCGCGCCACCGATCTCATCGAGCGCGGCACCGTCGAAGTGGCGCCGCTGGCCTTCATGCGCGGCCGCACGCTGAACGACGCCTTCGTCATCCTCGACGAGGCGCAGAACACCACCACCGAGCAGATGAAGATGTTCCTCACCCGCCTGGGCTTCGGCTCCAAGGCGGTCATCACCGGCGACGCGACGCAGATCGACCTGCCCACCGGCAAGATGTCGGGCATGAACGAAGCGCGCGCCATCCTACGCGACGTCGAGGGTATCCGCTTCTGCGAGTTCACCGACCGCGACGTGGTTCGCCACCCGCTGGTGCAAGAGGTGGTTCGGGCCTACGAGGCCGCCGCGGTGCTCGCTGCTGCGAAGAAAGTGCCGGTGGGTTAGAAGGGCGGGCATGATTGCTCTCGCCCTCATCGCGGCGCTCCACGGCTCTCTCGACTTCGTCGACGACGACTACCCGAAAGCCGTCGCCATGGCGCGTGCCCAGCACAAGCCTCTCTTCGTCGACTTCTGGGCAACCTGGTGCCACAGCTGCCTCTCGATGCAGCGCTACGTCATCTCCGACCCGGGGATGAAGCCGCTGGCGGGCGAGGTGGTCTGGACCGCGGTCGAGACCGAGACGGAGAAGAACAAGCCGGTGGTCGACAAGTTCCCCGTCGATTCGTGGCCCACCTTCCTCATCGTCGACCCCGACAGCGAACAGGTGCTGGGCCGCTGGATCGGCTCTGCCAGCGTGCAAGAGCTGCGCGCGTTCGTGCAGGAGGGCATCAAGACGTACAAGCAGACCAACAAGCCCGACGCGGCGTCGCTGGCGCAGCGCGAGGGCGACAAGCTGCGCGTCGCGGGAGAGCTGGCCAAGGCCTCCGCCGCGTACGGCAAGTCAGTAGAGCTGAGCAAGGCCGACGATTCGCAGCGGCCCGAGCGGGTGAACCTGTACATCGGCTCTCTGCTGAAGCAGCGTACGCCTGCGGCGATGAAGGCCTGCGTGCAGGTCGGCTTGAAGGAGGCCCGCAACCAGCCCGAGACGGCGGTGGGCGGAGACTTCGTCAGCTTCGCGGTCAACTGCGCCGGCCGGCTGCCCAAGGGCGACGCCGAAGCGGCGAAGATGAACGCGCTGGGCATCACCCGGCTCAAGGAGATCCTCGCCAAGCCCGACGCGCCGCTGGCCGCCGACGACCGCAGCGATTCGCTGGCCACGCTGGCCGAGCTGCTCGACGACGCCAGCCGTCACGACGAGGCGCTGGCCGCCATGCGCGAGCGCGCGCAGGTGCTGGAGAAGGCCGCCGCGGCGGCGCCCGACGCGACCATGGCTTCCACCTTCGACCCGCACCGGATGGACACCTACGTCTATCTGGGAGAGCTGCCGCGCGCCGAGGAGCTGCTGACCAGGCGCGAGGCGGAGATGCCCTCCGACTACAACCCGCCGGCGCGGCTGGCGCGGGTGCTGCTCAAGGAGAAGAAGCTGGCCGAGGCGGAGAGCGCCATCGACCGCGCGCTCACCAAGATGGATCGCGGGCAGCGGCGCGTGGGCATCCTCGAGCTGAAGAAGCAGATCCTCGAGGCGGAGAAGAAGCCCACGACGGACGTCCTGCACGAGGAGCTCGAGGTGCTGCGCGGGCTGCCCAAGACGCAGCGCCAGCCCCAGCGCGAGGCCGAGCTGGAGACGCAGCTGAAGACCGCCTCCCGCTAGCAACAAAAACGAGGCGACATTCCGCGCTGGAGGATGTTGCGGGATGAATCTGCGCGGGGGAGAATGGGCAGTTGGTGGCTGAGCCGACCCTGACTTCGAGACTGCTGCGCATCCGCCGGGTGCGGCAGATCCTTGCGCTCGGCCTGCTCGGGCTGGTCTCGGTGTGCGCCGCGTTCCTGCTGCCGCCGTCGCGCTTCACGCCGCAGATTCCGTTCGACGAAGCGCTGGGCACCCCGTTCATCGGGCCGACGCTGAAGGCCAACCGCGACTACGACGTCCAGGACCCCGAGACCACCGCGGCCAAGCGCGACGAGGCCGCGCGGTCGGTGTGGCCGGTCTACGACTTCGACGGCGGCCTGGCGGAGATCGTGCAGCGCCGCATCGGCGACGCCTTCGCCGGCGGCCGCGATGCGCTGGCGCAGTTCAAGGCGCAGAGCCCGGCGCGCGGTCAGAAGGGCGCGTCGGCCAAGGCGGACAAAGAGACCTCAGAGTTCCTGCTCGCGCAGCGCGACGAGTTCTGGAAGGCCGCGCAGGCCGTGGTCGACGACGAGGAGTATCTGGAGATCGCCCGCGGCGGTTTCGACCCCACGGTGGAGCGCGCGGCGCAGCGGCTGGCGGGCCTGGCGCAGGCGGGCTTCATCGTCGAGCAGAGCGGCTTGCTCGCGGCCGATCGCGAGCGCGGCATCGTCGTGCGCACGGTGGCGGGCACGCCCAAGCCGGAGGCGCCGGTGCGGGACATCGATCGCATCCGCGACCTGGCGCGCGCCCGGCAAGACGTGGAGAAGCTCGCCGCCGAGCAGCTGGGAGAGCTTCCGGCGCGCTCGGCCAAAGCCGTCACCGCGCTGGTCCGCCGCGCGCTGCGGCCCAACCTCGCCTACGACGACGCCGAGACGCGCCGCCGCGAGGCCGAGAAGCGCGCGCAGGTGAAGGACGTCCTCCTGCAGATCAAGAAGGGCGAGAAGATCATCGGCGACGGCGAGCAGATCACCAAGACGCACCTGCTCATCTTCCACGCGCTGCTCGCGGCCGGCCGCGCTTCCGGCACCGAGCAGGTTCGCTGGGGCGGCGGCCTCTTCGCGGCGCTGGTGTGCGCGGCCATCTTCGAGTTCGGCCGGCGCAACGTCCGCCGCTTCCGGGGCCGCAGCCGCGACGTGCTGCTGCTCGCGGGCTTGCTGGTGGCGCAGCTGCTCCTGGTGCGCGGCTTCTTGTCCGGCGCGGACATGCTGCACGAGGTGATTCGCGATTCGCTGCCGCCGCGCTGGGCGGACTTCGCGGCGCAGGCGTTGCCGGCGGCCATTCCCTTCGCGCTGGGTTCGCTGCTGGTGCGCTTCCTGCTCTCCAGCGAAGCCGCGCTCATCTGGACGGCCGCCTTCGCGCCGCTCTGCGGACTTCTCGCCGGCGGCTCGCTGCAGGTCTCGGTCTGCGCGCTGGTGGGCGGCGTGGTGGCGGCGGACCGCATCGGCCACGCGGGCAGCAAGTCGGCCGTGTTCCGCGCGGGCCTCTTCACCGGCCTCGCCACCGCCATCGTCGTCAGCGCCTTCGCGCTCTTCCAGGGCCGGCTCTTCAGCTGGGAGACGCTGGCCTCGGCGGCCGGCGGCGTGCTGGGCGGCGCGCTCTTGATTCCGCTCCTGGCGTTGCTCTTCTCGCCGGTGCTGGAGTCGGCCTTCGGCTATGTCACCGACATCGAGCTGCTCAAGCTCGCGAGCTTCAACCATCCGGTGCTGAAGGATCTCATCATCCAGGCGCCGGGCACCTATCATCACGCCATCCTCATCGGCCAGCTGGTCGAGGCGGCGGCGTGGGAGATCGGCGCAAACCCGCTGCTGGCGCGGGTCGGCGCGTATTATCACGACATCGGCAAGGGCAAGAATCCGCTCTACTTCGGCGAGAACCAGAAGGGCGAGAACCGCCACGACACGCTCGCACCGGCGATGAGCGCGCTCATCATCAAGCGCCACGTGACGGACGGCGTGGAGATGGCCCGGCAATACAATTTGCCGCGCAAGGTCGCGGACGCGATTCC
>DATBAA010000778.1:0-2525 GCA_036271755.1 Myxococcales bacterium
GGCGCCGGCTCCTGGCGCGGGCTTGCGAAGGAATCGAAGGCGCGCGCATCGAGGACAAGACCTGGTCCTTGGCGGTCCACTGGCGCGCTTCGCGCCGCAAGCGGGCGGCGCGCGACCGCATCCTCGCGGCGGCCGCGGCCATCGAGGGAGCGCGCATCGTCCCCGGCAAGGACGTGGTCAACCTCGTCCACCCTCGCGCCGCGAACAAAGGCGCCGCCATCCTCGAGCTCCGCCGGCGCCTCGCCTGCGAGACGATCCTCTACGCGGGCGACGACGTCACCGACGAGGACGTCTTTGCCCTCGACGAGCCGGGGCGCCTGCTGTCGGTGCGCATCGGCCGCAGCCGCGGCTCGCACGCGCCGTTCTTCCTCGCGGACCAGGCCCGCATCGACGAGCTGCTGGCGCGCCTGATCGCGCTGCGGCCACGGACGCGAAGAGCGCCGCGCGCCTGACGGCCGTCTCTCGAGGCATGGGGCTGCCTTTCGCGCGCTCATTCCTCGCCGCGGCTCTTGTCGATGATTGGTCCCGCCCAATAGACAAGCATCATTTTGCGACCGCGCGGAGCGTGCTACTGGAATGCTCGCCGAAATGCGAAAGGATGAACAATGGATCGGTATGACGCGTTTCTGCACCACCCGCTCTTGCGCCTCAAAGGCGGCGAGATCACGGTGGGCTCGGTCTTGCTCAGCGTCGCGATCCTCGCGTTCACCTGGCTCTTTGCGTCCCTCGTCGATCGCGCCGTCCGGCGCCTCGCCACCGGCCGCGGCATCTCGGGAGGCATCGAGTTCGCGCTCTCGCGCATCGCCCGCTACCTGGTGGCCCTGATCGGCGCAGCGGTCGCCATCAGCACGGCCGGGCTGGATCTCACCGCGCTGCTCGCCGCGTCCACCGTGCTGCTGGTCGGCATCGGGTTCGGCCTGCAGAACATCGCGCAGAACTTCATCTCCGGGCTCATCGTCCTGGTCGAGCAGCCGGTCCGCAAGGGAGACTTCATCCGCGTCGGCGACGCGTACGGCGTCGTGGACGACATCGGACTGCGCGCGACGCAGGTGATCACGCGCGATCAGGTCACCATCATCGTGCCCAACAGCGAGCTCATCGGCGGGCAGGTCGTGAACCACAGCAAGCCGACCGCCAACCTGCGCATTACCGTGCGGGTCGGGACGGCATATGGCAGCGACACCGGGCTGGTGCGCGAGACGCTGCTCGGCGTGGCGAAGGGACACGCTACCTGTTGGCGGAGCCGGCGCCCGAGGTGCGGCTGGACAACTTCGGCGACTCGTCGCTCGACTTCGCGCTCCTGGCGTGGATCGGCGATCCCGGTCAGGACCTGCGCATCTCCTCCGAGCTGCGCTTCGACATCGACGCGGCGTTCCGGCGGGCCGGCTTGGAGATCCCATTTCCCCAGCGCGACGTGCACTTGCGCTCAATGCCCGATCTCGCGAGCCAGGGCGCCAGCAAGAGTGCTTCATGACTTCGGCGATGCTTTGTCTGCTGCTCGCTCAAGCCGCGGCGGCGGCTCCTGTCGCGCGCGCGTCCGCCGCGGCAGAGGAAGACGCAGCGCCCGACCCCGGCGCGCCGGTGCGGTTTCGCAACGAGGAGCTCTTTCGCGTCCGCGCGCCTTCGGGGAAGCTCAACCCGGCGCAGCGGGCAGCGGCCATCGAGTCGCGCCTGCTCGGCGTCGCCGGCGGACCCTCGGAGGCGATCACCCAGGTGCATACGCTCGAGCGCGGCCAATCCACCGACGTGCTGGTGGGCGACGTCCTGCTGGTCGCCGTGACCGACGAGGACGCCGCCGGGCGTCCGCGCGAGCAGGTCGCGCTCGAGATCTCCGGCAAGATCCGCGCGGTGCTGCAGCGCGAGTTCGACGGCCGCAGCCTGCGCGGCCTGATCGCCGCTGGGGTCTACTCCGCGCTCGCGACCTTGCTCTTCATCCTCGCGCTGCTGGCCCTGCGGGTGGGCTCCCCGCGCTTGCGGGTCCGGCTGGCGAATTGGAGGCCGCGCTGGATTCCGAATCTGCGCCTGGGCAGCGTCGATCTGCTCAGCCCGGACCGCGTCGCAGCGGCGCTCGCCTCGTTGACCAGGCTCCTCGCCTTCGCTGCGGCGCTCTTCGCCCTGGGCGTCTACCTGAACACGGTGCTGAGCTTCTTCCCCTGGACGCGCGGCTTCGCGGAGGGGATGGCGGCGTACGTCCTGCACGCCTTTGCCAACGTCTTCTTCGCCGTCGCCGGGTACCTGCCCAACCTCGTCTACCTGGCGCTCATCTATCTGGTCGTCCGCTGGATCTTGAAGATCATCAAGCTGCTGGCGGACGAGCTGCAAAAAGGCTCGCTGGTGTTCGCCGGCTTCCACGCCGACTGGGCGGGACCGACTTACAAGATCGTCCGCTTCCTGGTCCTCGCGCTCTCGGCGGTGGTGGCCTTTCCCTATCTGCCCGGCTCGCAGTCGCCCGCCTTCCAGGGCGTCTCCATCTTCGTCGGCGTGCTCTTCTCGCTGGGCTCCAGCTCGGCCATCAGCAACGTCGT
>DATBAA010000779.1:0-1656 GCA_036271755.1 Myxococcales bacterium
CCGGCTGGAGCTGGAGTCAAAGTCGAACGTCGGGTCCGCAGCAGGAGCGCGCCCCAGCCGACCCAGGAACAAATCGAAATAAAGATGCCCGTCCGCAGCAGCGGGGTGCGATAGACGAAATCGACCCGATGCGCCCCCGGACCGACGCGGACGGCCCGAAGCAGGACATCGGCGCGGGAGATGGCGGCAGGCTCTTCGTCGACCGCCGCGGTCCAGCCGGCAGCGTATTCGTCGGCCAGGACGGCATATCCGCCGGAGGGCGAGTCGCAGAGCATCGAGACGCGTTCGGGGCTGTAATGCGTGATCTGGCACGGAGTCAGCCGCTCCGCGCTGGTCCCTGAAGTGCCCGCGCCGCTGAGCACCACGAGATCCGGATCGCGCGCGCGCAGAGGGTCGAGCAGGGCGTCAACCGCGGTGCCCGGCGACGTCCAGCGCCAGCGCGGCGCCACGAACGCCCGGGGCCTCACCCCTTTGTTGCGAATCAGTGTCCAGGCCACTTTGCCGTCGGGGCTGTCTTCGGCAGCGCCGGCCTCGAGCTCGAAGAGAGATCCCAGCGTTCGCTGGCCGGCCGGAAGCGCCACGAAGTCGATGGCGAAGAGCGTGGCGAAGGTTTGGACCGGCATGCCGCCCGCGCGGCGCCACAAGCTTGCGAACTCCGTGCTGCGCCAGCCTTCGAACCCTGGCACGGCCGCGAAGCCGAAGCGGCACGGGCTGTCCAGGTAGAGCGTCTCGTGCCAGGCGTCGTGCATCGTCTCGGGCAAGAGCTCCGCGTCGGCCAGCGAGCTGCGCAGCAGGCGGCGCGGCGGGCCCGTGGGTTCGCGTGCGGTCCCGCGCAGGAGCTGGGGCACGCGCGCGAAACGCTCCGGGGAGCCGAGCGGGGTGATGTCCCAGGCCGCCCAGATGGCGTGCGCCAGATAGAGCGCGATGCCCGCGCCATTGGAGCGCAGGAGAAGGCAGGAGACGGCGGCGGCGACCGCGAGGCTGAGCGCGCCGCTGCGCAGGCTGCCCTCGAGAATGAGCGGCAGCTCCAAGGGCGGCGAGAGCAGCGCGGCGTCCGCTCCCAGCTTGTGCAGCAGCCAGGGCCGCAGCAGCGCCAGCGCGGCCAGCGGAATCGCCAGGGACGCCGCCGTGCCTACGAAGAGCCAGCGCGCCGTGCGCTGCGAGGTGCGGACCTGGGAAATGCCGGCGCCCGCCAGAGCACAGAGAATGCAAATGGCGCCGGCGATATGTTTCTCCGGATAGCGAATGACCCGCTCGGGCGGAAACACGCCGCGAAAGAATGAATAGAGCGGCGAATAGGCGCCCACCGCCAGGAAGGTCAGGAAGACGGCGCCGGCCAGCATGGCGCGGCGCTCCTTGCGCAAAGCCGAGAGCAGCGCCAGCGCGAGGATGGGCGCGCCCAGATAGAGGCTGAGCGACCACGAAGGAGAGAGCTCTCCCGCGCCGGAGTTGGCCACCAGCTCGGCCAGGTTCCTGCTCGCATCCAATGGATTGCCCAAAGCAAAGGGCCACACCAACTCCAAGAGGCGCCAGGGATGGAGCGACCACGTGGCCGCCTCGGAGAAGGAGAGCGCGCCGCGGGTGGTTTGCGGCAAGAGCGTCAGGCCAGGCAGCACTCCGGCGGCCGCGAGCAGGAGCGAGGTGCTGTAGGCCGCC
>DATBAA010000780.1:0-8739 GCA_036271755.1 Myxococcales bacterium
CGCATCCGCTGCGTGACGTGGACCGGATTGCGCGCCGAAAACTCCGGCCGCTCGACGTGCGGCACTCCGGTGCCCAGCAGTCCCGGGTGCGGCCGCGTCCGCCGCCTCCCAGCCCCGGGCCGTTTCCCGCCCCGCCTGGACAACGGCAACTCCAACTGCTTCGCGCCGACCATTTGAATAGCATACATTTTTAGCGGTATGGTTGCAAGTAATCTTGCCGAGTGTTTAGCTTTGCTTTTTTGGGGCGCTCCGCCGCTCCCGCGGCTCCACTGTACAGGGCTCCGCCCCGTACCACCCTGCTGACGGCCCTGCTGGCCACGAGACTCCGCGGAACCACTGATCTCCATCGCCTTCCTACGGACGGCAAACCACGCTCAGCCGGGGCAACGTGCTCCGCGAAATCGCCGAGCTACGATGATCGCAACCAACCGCGCACAACAAACCGCCGTACCGAGGAAACCCGGTTAAAGCGTACCGTTGTTCGCGTCGACAACAAATGCCGGCTTCAGCCTGCCGATAAGACGTGCTGGTGTCGGTGACGTCGGTCTGTTCGCCTCGACGATGAGCGCGATGTCCTGGCCCAACATCTTGCCGTGCTCTGGCGCAGCAGCAGCGACGGCCTCGATGGCCGACCAGAAGTAGTCGACAGCCTCCATGACGAACGGCCAGCATTTCGTGGCCCACGCGACAGCATCCCTCTCGCTGATCTTCAGCCGCGCCAGGACCACTTGGATGTCGTGCCGGACGCCTTGGAGGTGATGGTGAGAGTAACCTTGCTCCGGCCTGACCAGGCGCTGTTCACCGCAGATACCGGCCAGGTCGACGAAGTCGTGGTTATCGCTCGGCTCGACTTGTGCCGCCTGCTTGACGGAGGCTTGCGGGTCGGCCGCGTCGACGGACAGGTAATTGCGTTCAAACCCACGGAGCACTGTCAACATCACCGCGTGCGCGCTCTCGTGAACGCGCGTGAATCGACGGCGCAGTACAGCGTCGACGCGAAGGCCCCACGCCTGCATGCGTTGTCCGTCCTCTGCCCCGGGCGTGAGCGCCTGCGCAAGTTCCGGCGGTAGGTCCTTCATTTGGCTGATGCTTCGCATCGACTCGAAGTAAATCAGCGGCCAGGTGCGGTCAACAAGAAGGAGCTGCGAGCGAGATGCTGCGGCCGCGAGGAGGCGCAGAGGGCGAAGCCGCGCACGAGAGCGAATGCTCATCCGGCTTCCCGCCGCCGAATGAGCACTCCTCGGCGAACCCTACTTCTCTTGCGCCGCCAACTCCTCATCGATGATGCTGACGAAGTTCTCGATCGGGACCGCGCCCACCAGCGGCCTCCCGTTGATGAAGAAGAGCGGCGTGCCGTACTGCGGCTTGCCGTTGGCATCTTTCGCCGCGTTGTTGGTCATCTCCGCGAAGTCGTCCTTGATCTGCTGCTCCACCTTCGCGCTGTCGAGCGCCGCGCGGAACCTGGGCAGGTCGAGCTTCAGCTGCTTCGCGTACTCCTCCAAACCCTGGCGCTCGGGCACGGTGTCGCTGCTGAAGAGCAGCGTGCGGTATTCCCAGAACTTGCCCTGCTCGTTGGCCGCCAGCGCCGCCGCCGCCGCGAGCCGCGCGTGGGGATGAAACGTCAGCGGCGCCTGCTTGAAGACGAAGCGCGCTTTGTTTCCATAGAGCTTTTCCAATTCCAGCATGGTGTCGCTGGCCTTGCGGCAAAAGGGGCACTCGTAGTCGGTGAACTCGACGACCGTCACCGGCGCCACCGATGGCCCGCGCACCGGCGAATTGCCCTCGAGAATGGTGCGCTCGCCGGGCGTGATGGCCAGCGCGGGCACGCAGTCGTTGCACTTTTCCGGCGCGGCCTGGAGCGCGGGCTTCTCTCCGGGCATCGCCGCGGGCTTCTTCGGAGTCGCGGTGGCCACCACGGCAGGCGTCTTCGGCGGTGGTGCCGCCAAGACCTCGCCGGCGCGCACCGTCGCGGGCTCGCGGCCGTTGACGGTCGCGCGCGCTTCGCCGCTCACCATCCAGACCGCCACCGTCGCGGTCGCTGCCACCATTGGCGCCCTGCCCAGGAAATCATTCAATCGAGCTCGCATGTCGTCTCCCTCGTGTGTGCTGCGGGTTACGAGGGTGACTTGCCGCAGGGCAACCGAAGGTTCCATCGAGACGATGGCATAACCATCCAAATCCAAATCAATGGCGCCGGCGGCCACGTGCAGCGACCGCGCTTCGATCATGGCCGTGCCGCGCTCCAGGCGAAAGGCGCGCTCGGCCACCTGCACCAGCTCGGCGTGCGGGCCCAGCAAAGCGCGCGCCTCGCCGCCGTCGATCAGCTGCAGATATTCGGGCGCGCTCGAGCCGGCGGGCTTCGAAGCCTCGCCGCGCAGCAGGAACACAGCGGCCAGCGCCGCGACACAAGCCGCGATGGCGGCGCCCAAAAGCTTTCGCGAGCGGGCGGGCGGATGAGCCGTGCGGACCGCGCGATCGACCGCGGCGTCGAGGCCCGCGTCCTGTTCTTCGTCCGCCAGCGCCGAGAGCGCCTCCATGCGCCGCAGCGCCTGCCGCAGCGGCGCGCTCTGCGAGAGCTCTGCTTCGAGCCGCGCGTGCTCCTCCGGGCCCAGCTCGTGCGCGAGATAGCGCGAAAGCCGCTCCAGATCACTTGCTTGCAGCATGACGTCCTCCTTCCGGCACATCCAGCGCGGGCCCCAGGAGCAGCACCAGCTCCGCGCGGGCGCGATGCAGCCGCGATTTGATGGTCCCCAGCGGCACTCCTTCCACCTCGGCCACGCTCTCCATGGGCTGGTGATGCAGCTGGGTCAAGACGAAGACGCGGCGGTGCGCCTCGGACAATTGCGCCAGCGCTTCTTCCAGCAAGAGGCCCAGGCGCTTGTTGCTCAGGATCACGTCCAGCGCGGGCCCGGCGTCGGCCACCGAGACGCCTTCCTCGATGGGTACCAGCGTCAGCTGCGGCCGCCGGCGCTTCGCCAAGAGCTGCTTGTGCGCCACCGCGAAGACCCAGGTGGTGAGCCGCGCCGGCCCGGCGGGAACGAAGCGCGGCAGCGCCTGCAGCAAAGTGAGAAAGAGCTCCTGCAGCTGGTCGTCCGCATCGCCCGAACCGAGCCGCCGCACGAGCGAACGCAACGGCCCCGCATAGCGGCGCAAGAACGCCGTCTGCGCGGTCCGTTCGCCCTGTTGGGCGCGGGCGAGCGTCGCCTGGTCGAGCTCCATCGGAACAGTTACTGCCGGAAGCCCGCGAAAGGTTCAAACCTGCAGCGTATCTCCGTGCCGCGACGCCCAGCGATAGAGCACCGGCAAGAGGAAGATCGACAAAGCGATGCGCGACAAGAGCCCGCCCACCACCACCAGCGCGAACGGCCTCTGGCTGTCGCTGCCGATCTCGTGTGAGAACGCCGCCGGCAAGAGGCCGACGCAAGCCACCAGCGCGGTGATGAGGATGGGCCGGATGCGCACCAGGGCTGCCTCGCGGGTAGCAAAGTCGATCGTCGCGCCGGCCAGACGCAATTTGTTGGCGTGGCTGATGAAGATGACGCCCGTCTGCACCGACACCCCGAAGAGCGCGATGAACCCCAGGCCCGAGCTGACGCTCAAGTTGGTGCCGGAGAGCCACAGGGCAATGAGGCCGCCCTCTACCTCGGTGAGCACCACGCTGATGGCAATCATCAGCGGGTATTTCAGGTTGCCGTAGAGGCCGAAGATGATGAAGAAGATCAGCGCCAGCGTCAGCGGGATGATGACAGCCATCTGCGTGCGCGCTTCCAGGAAGTCGCTGTACTCGCCGCCCCACTGCAGCGAATAGCCGGTGGGCGCCTTCAACGCCTGGTCCACCGCCGCGCGCGCCTCGGCCACGGCAGACCCCAGATCGCGCCCCGTCACCGAGTATTGAATGCCGATATAGCGCTCTCCGCTCTCGCGATAGACGAACGAAGGTCCCTGGCCAATGGTCAGCGTGGCAAAGGTCGAGAGCGGCAAGCGCTGCCCGCCGGGCGTGGTCACGAGGAGCCTGCCGATGGCGTCGGGGTTGCTGCGGTAGCTCTCGTCCATGCGCACCACCAGGTCGAACTGCCGCTCGCCCTGGATGACCTGCGTCGCCGAGGTGCCGCCCACCGCGGCGGTGATGATGTTGTCGATGGTGGCGACGTCCAGGCCGTAGCGCGCCACCTTCTGCCGGTCGACCTTCACGTCCAGGCTGGGCTGCCCAAGCTCGCGGACGATGGTGATGTCGGTGATGCCGCGCACCTTCGAGATGGTGCCCTTGATGCTGTCGGCCAGCGTCTCCAGCCGCTTCAAGTCGGGGCCGAACACCTTGACCGCGAGCGAACTCTTGAGGCCCGTCGAAGCCTCGTCCACCGCGTCTTGCGCCGGCTGGGTGTAGTTGAAGATGACGCCGGGAAAGATCGCGAGCTTCTCCTTCACCGCGGCGATCAGCTTCTCCTTGGTGTTGATCTCGCCTTTCCATTCATCATAAGGGCGCAGGCCGACGTAATATTCGCAATTGAAGAAGCCGGTGGCGTCGGTGCCGTCATCGGGCCGGCCATGCTCGTCGGCGACGATGGTGACCTGCGGGAAGCCGAGCAGGATCTTGCGGATCTCGGGGCTGAGCTTGCTCGATTCGTCGAAGCCGATGGTGTACGGCATGGTCGCCCGCACCCAGAGCGCGCCCTCGTCCAGCTTGGGCATGAACTCGGCGCCGATGCCGAAGAGGGTCAGGCAGGTGACGGCGAAGATCGCGCAGCAACCCAGCACCGTGGCCTTGGGGTTCGCGAGGCTCCGGTCGAGGTTGCGCGCATACCAGACCTTGAAGCGGCGGAAGAGCTTGCCCTCTTCGTCCTTGATGCCCTTGCGCATGAAGAAGCTGGCGAGCACCGGGATGAGCGTCAGCGAGAAGATCAGGGTGCCGAGCAGCGCGAAGACGACCGTGTCGGCCATGGGCGAGAAGAGCCGCTGCGCCGGGCCGGTCAAGACATAGATGGGCAGATAGGCGGCGATGATGACGGCGGTCGAATAGAAGATGGGCCGGCCCACGTCCTTGGCGGCCGAGAGCACCACCTCGTCGAACGCGGTCGAGCGGTCCTGCTCCTTGCGCTCGCCCAGCTCGCGAAAGATGTTCTCCACCATGATCACCGCGGCGTCGACCAGGATGCCGAAGTCCACCGCGCCCAGCGAGAGCAGATTCACCGGCACGTGGCGCGCCTTCAAGAGCAGGAACGCCGTGGTCATGGCCAGCGGAATGGTGACGGCGACAATCAGTCCGGCCCGCAAGCTGCGCAAGAAGAGCACCAGCACCAGCGTGACCAGGAAGATGCCGAGCAGCAGGTTGTGCTCGACGGTGCGGACGGTGAAATCAATCAACTCAGTCCGGTCGTAATAAGGGCGGACCTTCACGTCGCGCGGCAGGACGTGATCGTTCAGGTAGTCCGTCATCTGCTGCACCTTCTTGAGCACCGTCTGGGCCGCGTCGCCGGTGCGCAGGAAGAGCACGCCTTCCACCGCGTCGTCGTGGTCCATGAAGCCGAACTGCCCCAGCCGGGGTGCCGGTCCCAGCGTGACTTTGCCCAGGTTGCTCACCTTGACGGGCACGCCGTGGTTGTTGGCGACCACCACGTTGCCGATGTCGGCCAGATCCGACAGCCGCCCCAGGCCGCGCACGTAGAAGAACTGGCCGCCCTGCTGGTAGAAGCCGCCGCCGGCGTTCTCGTTGTTGCTGCCCAGCGCGGTGACCACGTCGGCCACGCCCAGGTGATAGGTGTTCAATTGACTGGGATCGAGCACGACTTGATACTGCCTCGTCTCGCCGCCCAGGCCCGAATCGTCGGCGATGCCGGCGATTGATTTGTAATGCCGGAACAAGACCCAATCCTGGATGACCTTCAGCTCCTCCGGCGGCCGGTCCGGGCTCTCCAGCACGTAGCGGTAGATCAAACCCGAGGGCGAGAAGAGCGGCGCCATCGACGGCGTCACTCCGGACGGCAGGGTCGCGTCGGCGAAGCGCTGGAAGATCTGATCGCGATCGAAATAAGGATTGGTGTCGTAGCCAAACACCAGCGTCACGTCGGACAGACCGTAGAGTGAGATGGAGCGCTGCACCACCAGGCCCGGCGCGCCGTTGAAGGCGATCTCCAGCGGAATGGTGATGAGCCGCTCGATCTCCTCCGAAGCGTGCCCGGGCCATTGGGTGATGACCTCGACCTTGTGCGGAGAGAGGTCGGGATAAGCATCCACCGGCAGGTCGCGGAAGGCGAGGCCGCCGGCGACCAGCACCGCCAATGCCACCGCCAGGATGACCCAGCGCTGCTTGAGCGCCATCTGGATGATCCGATGGATGATCATCTAGTGCTCGAGGCCGTCGGCGAACTGGACGAAGAGCGCTCCAGAGGCCAGCACCCGCTCGCCGGCCTTGAGGCCGTCCTGGATCATGACCTGATCGCCGACCTGGTCGCCGATGGTGATGTGCCTGCGCCCGAACTTGCCCGGGCCCGCTTCCAGATAGACGAACGGCAGGTTGTCGCTGTCGCGGAGCAGGGCCGAGAGCGGCAAGAGCTCCGCGTCCTCGGTCTTGACCGGCGTGATCGAGGCGTCGACATACAGGCCGGCCTTGAGGATGCCGTTGGCGTTGGGCACCGCGATGCGGATGGGCACCGTCAGCGTGTCGGTGTCGATGACCGCGCCGATATACGTGACCTTGCCAGCCATGGGACCCGTGGTCGCCGCCGAATGAATCTGCGCGGAGTCGCCCACCGCCACCCGCCGGACGTCCTCCGGATAGACGTGCGCCACCACCCAGATCAGCGTCGGGTCGGTGACGGTGAAGACGGAGTTGCCTCCCGACTGCACGGCCTCGCCGACCGAGACGTGGCGCGCGGCGATGATGCCGCTGATGGGCGAGCGCAGGGACGCGCTGGCGGCGCCGGTGCCGGCGATCTTCACGTGCGCCTCGTCGTCTTCCAAAGTGGCCTGGGCGGAGGTGACGTCCAGCTGCGCCGACTGCAGCTCTTCCAGCGAGATGGCCTTGTGCTCGTACAGATCCTGATCGCGCCGCAGCACCGTCTGCTTGTTGGCCAGGGTCGCCTTGTCGCGCTTCAGGTTGGCGGTGTTGTCCGACGAGTCGGGGCTGGCGATGCTGAGCAGCGGCTGGCCGGCGACGACGTGATCTCCCTCGTTCACCAGCAGCTTGGTGACGCGGCCGGAGACCAGCGGCACCACGTCCGAGGTCTTCAACTCATTGAAGGCCACCACCGCCGGCACGTGCAGCGGCCGCGCGATGGCGCGCTTCTCCACGCTCACCACCGTGAGCTTCGCCTGTTGTTCCTTGGGCACCTCGAACAGCGACGCGCCCTTCACCGCCGCGGGCTCGAGGGCCTTCTCCTTCTGGCATGCCGCGCCCAAGAGCGCGGCCAGCAGCACTGAAGCTCTGGTCAAGGCAGCACCTCGCCGGTGGCGAATTGAATGTTGTTGGCCGCGTTCACGGTGCGCGCGAAGGCGGAGCGGAAGGCGCTCTCGATCTGCCGGTAGCTGGCCTCGGCATCGAGGTAGTCGAGCAGCGTGCCGGTGCCCAGATCATAGGCGTGTTTGCGGATGTCGAGCGACTCCTTGGCGGCGTCCACGACCCCGCCTTGGTAGACCGCGAGCAGGCTGCTGGCGGCTTGCCACTCCTGCACGCCCTTCCAGAGGTCCGACCGCAGCTGCGTGCGCAGGCTCACCTCGGCGAGCTTCGCCTTCTCCAGCGTGGCCTCGGCCTGGATGACGTTGCCCTGGTTGCGATCGAAGATGGGCAGCGGAACGGTGAGCAACAGATCGTAGCTGGGCGGCACTCCTTCCTGCGGCCGGTTGTAGTCGAGGAGGAAGCTCAAGTCAGGAATGGGCGCGCGCCGGGCCGCGCTCAGGGCGGACTGCGCGCTCTTCTCCTGCTCGAGCAGCGCCAGGTAGTCCGGCCGCTTCGACAAGGCCTTGGTCAGCAGCTGATCGATGGCTTCCAGCTTGGGGGCCTGTGGCGCTACGAGCTCTCCCAAGATCTGGAAGTCATCGGCCAGCACGTCCTCGCCGATGACGCGGCGCAAGTCGGCGCGCGCGTTCTCCAGTTGGACCACGGCTTCGCGTACCTCGTCGTCGGTGGTCACCGCCTGGATGCGCAGCTTGAGCAGATCGCCGAAAGCGATCTTGCCGTCCTTGTAGCGAAGCTCGTTGAGGTCCAGCTCCCTGTGGAAGCCGCCCTGGTCCTGCTTGGCGAAGTCGAGGAGCAGCTGCGCCAATTGCAGCGCGACAAAGGAGGTCTGGACATTGAACACCAGCGTCCGGCGCGCGCCTTCGCGGGTGGCCTTGGCCGCGTCCAGTCCAGCCTCGGCCGCCGCGGTGGCCGCGGAGATCTTGCCGCCCACTGGAATGGTAAAATTCAATCCGAACTGGTTTGGAACCGGGCCACCCAGCGGCTTCACCGGCGAGGCCAGCGAGCCCACCAGCAGCGACGGATTGGGCAGCACCGACGCCTGCACCACCGCGCCTTGCGCGGACCGCACGTCGTAGCCGGTGGACTTGAAGTCTGGGTTGTACTCGACCGCCAGCTTGAGCGCGTCGGCCAGGCTGATGGTGCGAACGGGCTCCGCAGCCGCCGGCAACGCCAGCAGGGCAACGCAGAGGGCGGCGATCCGTTGCCAGGTTCGCATCAGTCCGAAGATCTCGCAGCTCCCGAAGGTTCGGGGTGGGACATTTTTTGCTCCGGATAAATTCACCGGC
>DATBAA010000781.1:0-7273 GCA_036271755.1 Myxococcales bacterium
GGCGCCGACGATGGAAGCCTCGTCTGCTGCGCGCCCATCGGTCTCTTGCACGCGAATAACCTCGACGGGCTTTCGGACGACGCCGCCGCGTTCTCGCGCATCACGCATGCGGACCCGCGCTGCGTCGCCGCCTGCATTGGCGCGACCACCGCCGTTGCCTGGCTGGTGCGGGGCCACTTTGACGAAGCGGTGGAGCGCTCGGCGGCGGCGGCCGGGTCGGTGTCGGACGACGCGCGGGTGGCCATCGAGCGCGGCGCGGCGCGCAAGCCCGCGGCCTCCGGAGACTCGGCGCTGGACACTTTGGAGCTGGCCTTCAGCACGCTCGGCGCGGCCAGCTTCGAAGAGGGACTGACCAGCTCCGGGCGCGCGGCCTGCGTCGCGGGCGCCTTGCTGGGCGCGAGGTTCGGCAAGAACCAGATCCCCGACCGGCTGCTGGCGAAAGTGAAAGCAGCGCCAGAGCTGACCAGCCTCGCCACCTCTCTCTACGGACTGCTCTGATGCTCTTCGCGCCCGCCTATCACAAGCTGCGCGAGCAGGCCTTGCAGCTCGACACGGCCACCTTCGGCCTGACACCCGCGCCCGGAGGCATCTACGGCGTGCTGGGCGAGTTCGGCTTCGCCGAGGGCGTAGCGACCGTCGTCGCGCTGGCCGACGGATCGGTCAGCATGTACTTCAGCGGCGGCGGGGGCTCCATCGGGCTCGGGCAGCATGAAGGGCCGCGAGAGGCGGCCAGGAAGCTGCTCGAAGCGGCGCCGCCCGTGCTGCCGTTGGCCGCGAAGGACGCGGCGTTTCCTCTTCCGCAGGCGGGCGAGGTGCGCTTCTGGTTCTTGACCATGGGCGGGCCGGTGACTGTCTCGGCGACGGAGGCCGAGCTGGCGACTTCGAAGCTCGTGGGGTTGCACGAGCTGCTGCAGGACCTGCTCACGCAGATCCGGCTGGTGAATCAGAAGAAGCGCACGCCGCTCGGCGAGGCGTAGGCACTCACAGGCTCTCGCTGGCCGTCTCGCGCTCTGCTGGGTTGGCGGCTCAGCCGGCGCCGTAGGTGTGCAGGCCTTCGCCGGTGAGGCCCAGGTTGACGCCCATGAAGGTGAAGACCACCACCGCGAAGGCGAAGACCGCGATGACGGCGGGGCGCTTGCCGGCCCAGCCGAGCGTGATGCGCGTGTGCAGGTAGCCGGCGTAGACCACCCAGGTGATGAGCGCCCAGGTCTCCTTCGGGTCCCAGCCCCAGAAGCGGCCCCACGACTCTTTGGCCCACATGCCGCCCATGAAGATGCCGATGGTGAGCAGCGGCCAGCCGGCGATGATCACGCGGTAGGTGATGTCCTCGAGCTTGCGCGGGTCGGGCAGGCCTTCGGAGATGCGGTCGCGCAGGGGCGTGGTGAGCAGGAAGCCCAGCGTGGTGCCCCAGATGAGCGCGATGAGGCCCAGCGCGTAGTTGGAGGCGAGCGACAACCGGAACGGGCCGTGCTCGCCGGGAGCCAACGCGGTGCCGGCCGGCAGGATGATCTCTTCGCTCTGCACGATGCGCGTGATGAGCAGCGCGAGGCCGATGGTGAGCAGCGCGAAGCCCGCCGCGACGATCTTGTACCCGAGCGCCTTCACGCCTTGTTCGGTCGTGCGCTGGCGGTAGTAGACGATGGCGCCGGCGATGAAGCAGAGCAGCGCGCCCAGCAGGAAGGGGCCGACGCCGGCGACCGGCGTGAAGAACTTCTCCGCCTTGTCCATGCCCGGGATCACCACGTGCACGGCGGTGGTGACGTTGAGCATTTTGCCCTTGTGCAGCTGGCTCCCGACCTGGTGGACCCAGCCGGGCGACATCTCGAAGGTGGCGCCGAAGAGCAGCCGCGAGCCGCCGACCAGCGCGAGAAGAAGCGCGGCGGTGGCGGCCTGCACCCAGCCCATCATGCCGCTGGGGGTGCCGATGCGGACGAGGTAGAGGAGCGCGCAGACGGCGCCCAAGGTGAAGAGCGAGTAGCTGACGAAGAGCATGCCGACGTGGATGAGGATCCAGTAGCTCTGCAGCGCCGGAACCAGCGGCTCGATCTGCTTGTCGGTGACCAGCGAAGCCTCGCCCATGGCCACCAGCGCCAGCGCGACCGCGAGCACGCCCACCACGCGCAGGCCCCATTTGCGCTCGATGATCAGGTAGCAGACCATCATGGCCCAGGCGACGAAGTTCAGGGCGTCGAAGAGGTTGGTGTAGGGCGGGTGCGAGACCATGAACCAGAAGCGCTCGCTGCCGGTGATGATGTCGCCGGTGTTCTCGCGGGCGAGGATCTCGATCTGGCCGGCGGCGATCCAGCGCGTCACCAGATAGGCCGTGTGGGCGATGACTCCCAGGCCGGCGAGCGCGGTGGCGGCAACGTCGAGCCGCTTCAGCTTGAGGATGGCCAGACGAGCCGAATAGCCGACGAACGCAGCTGCGTACGTGCCGATGGCCACGAATCGCAGGATGACTCCAAAGTTGAGCAGACCTTCTACCGAGCCCAAGACGACCTCCCCAGACGCAAATGCACGAATGCGCCTTTGATGACCCGCGCTGACGAACGGGTCCTCAGTGTACCGCTTCACGGCTCCCGCCGCTCAGAGCGATTTCAGATACTCGACGAGGTCCGCCTTCTGCGCCTGTGCGAGGCCAGGCGAAAAAATCGCGTCGTAGTGCGTTACCACGTCGGAAAGAGAGGCGAATCGGCCGTCGTGGCAGTAGCCGCACTGAGCTGCGTCAAGAGGCCGCGCAGAGGCGCTCACTTCTGGCAGACCGCGCAGAAGTACGTGCTGCGGCCGGCGGCGCCCTGCCGGCGCATGCGGATGGCGTGGCCGCAGACGAGGCACGGCTTGCCCGAGCGGCCGTAGACCCAGAGGCGGCTGCCGCTCAGCGACTCGCGGGTGGTGCGCGGACCGCCGGCGCGGTTGCGGACCAGCAGCGCGTGGCTGTCGTCGATGAGCTTGCGCAGGAGCTCTTCGGGCAGCTGGCCAACCTGCGCGAAGGGGTTGGCGCGGCAGCGGAAGAGCGCTTCGGACTTGATGACGTTGCCCACTCCGGCGAGCGCGCTCTGGTCCATCAGCGCCTCGCCGATGCTCGTGTCCGCCCGCGCGGAGAGGCGCGCGAACGCTGCTTCGGCGTCGAAGGCATCGGTGGTGGCGTCAGGGCCCAGCCGGGCGAGGGGCTCTTCGCCCGCGCGCAGCCACTCGATGACGGGGGCGTTGAAGCAGACGGCGACGAAGCCGTTGTCGGCGTGGAGCACGAGGCGCGCCTGCCACGCGGGGCGCTGCCACTTCTCGCCCTCGCGGTAGATGTGCCACGAGCCGCTCATCATCATGTGCGTGCGCAGCGCGCGGCCGCCCTCGAAGCGCAGCACCAGGTTCTTGCCGCGGGCCTCGACGGCCTCGATGCGTTCGCCCAGCGGCGCGGGGCCGCTCAGCGCCTCGCTCGTCAGCTTCGTCACCCGCGCGCCTAGCAACGCTTTGCGCAGCACAGTCGCCGCGCGGAAGATGGTGTCGCCCTCAGGCATCTTCGTCGTCTTCGGCGGCCAGGTCGGCTTCGGGAGGCAGGTCGGGGGCGTAGCCGAGCGGAGCGCGCTTGAGGAAGCCTTTGATGCCCGGTGTAAACCCGGCCGAGCGCAGCGCTTGGGCCAGGTACGAGGCGGCGGTCTCCTCGCCGTCGACGCGGTCGATGAGCAACGCTTTGCGGCGGCCGTCGTCGACGAGCGCCGCCAGCGCCTGGGCCAGGGCGCGCGCGGCGTGGGCCCGCGCGGGCTCGTCCGCCGGCAGGAACGTATGCAGGTTGTGCTCGCCGCGGCCAAACCAGGCGAGCAGCGCTCCGTCGTGCAGCACCACTTGCGCGCCGGCGGCTCGCTGCGGTCCGGCGAGAGGCCAGGGCAGCGTCGAGCCGTAAGGATTGGCGGGATCGGTGGCGGCGAGCACCAGGCTCTGCGGCTCTTCGGAAGGCTCGCGCAGCGCGCGCAGCCGCTCCTCCGCGCCCGGCACCGCGAACTGCGCGCCGCCCAGACCCGAGACGAAGTACCCGCGGCGCGCGCGGCCGGCCTCTTCCATCGCCTTCAGCACTGGATAGACCGCTGAGAAGCCGCCCGCGACACCTTCAGCCTGCGTGGCTTCGCGGGTGAGCACGCCGTGGCGCGCGAGCAGCGTCTGCGCCAGCGCGGCGGCGCGTTCGGTGGCGCTGCCCGAAGGCGCGGGCAAGAGCGACCAGCGGCCTTCGCTGCCGGGCGGGCCGACGCGGCGCGAGCGGAACGCCCGTCCCAGGTGGGCGCGGCGGTCCTGCTTGGGCTCGCCGCGCAGCGAGCTGCGCAAGGGCGCGAGGGTGTCGTTGGTGACCTCGCCGGCCCAGACCAGATCCCAGAGAGCCTTCAAGAGATCGGCGGGGAACGCGCCCAGCGCGGCTTGCAGGTCGGCAAAGAACTGCGCGCCGCGCTTGCGCAGCGCTTCGCGAACCCTCTCGCACAGCTCGCCCGGAGCAGGCGTCGCGGGCGGCGCCAGCAGCTTGTAATGGTCGGTCAGGTACAAAGCGATGCGGCCGTCGCGGCTGCCAATGGGCTCGACGCCGCGCCAGATCAGCTCGCCGGCGGAGAAGAGAATGTCCAGATCTCCAGGCCGCACCGGATGCACGCGGGCGGCGAGGATCTCTCGCTCCAGCGACGAAGCCACCAGCGGCGCGCCTTGCAACTGCTCGACGGCGGCCAGGAGAGCGTCGAGTCCACGGCGAGGACGCGCGGGCCCTTGCCACTCGGCAAGAAAGCGCGCCAGCGCCGCGGGCTCGACCGGCTCGACCTGCTTGCGCAGCCTGGCCAGCGCGCGGCGCTTCAAGGCCTTCAAAACCTCTGCGTCGACGAACTCGCGGCCGCGTCCGCCCGGCAGGAACTCGCCCTCCAAAATGCGCTCGTTCAGCCGCTCCAGCGCTTCGCGCACCGGAGCGATGCCGGTTCCCCAGCGGCCGGCGAGCATCTCGGCGCGGAAGGGTCCGTGCGTGCGCGCCCAGCGCGAGACGAGGTCGCCCAGCGGATCGCGCACCGGCTCGAGCAGCGCGCGCGGCAGCCCGGGCGGCGGCGGCACGCCCAGGGCGTCGCGGTATCGGGCGGCGTCTTCCGAGGCCACCCAGCGGCGCTCGCCGGCCAGGTTCAGCGGGTACGCGCGGCGCTGGTCGAAGAGCTGCTGCAGCGAAGGAAGGCTGCTGATGCTCCCAGGAGCCTGCGCCATGGCTTCGGTGCGGGCGCGGATCTCGTCCTCGCTCAGGTCGCCGAGCGCCAGGAGCAGGTCGTGGAGAGGATCGGGCCCGGCGCGCGCGGGCCGGGTCAGCCGCTGCGCGCCGCGCTCGTGCTCTTCGATGGCTTGCAGATCGAGCAGCTCGCGCAGCTCGGCTTCGCCCAACAGCTCGCGCAGCCGCGATTGGTCGACGCTGAGCGCCTGCGCCCGCCGCTCGGCCAGCGGCGCATCTCCGTCGTAGATGAAGCTCGCGACGTAGCTGAAGAGGATCGAGGCCGCAAACGGCGACGGCGTGCGCGTGTCCACCGAGACGACGCGCAGCCGAAGGTCCTGCACGCGCTTCAAGACGTCCTGCAGGCCGGGTAGGTCAAAAACGTCGCGCAGGCACTCGCGGTAGGTCTCGAGCAAGAGCGGAAACGAGCCGTACTTCGAAGCGACTTGCAAGAGATCGCGCGAGCGCTTGCGCTGCGCCCAGAGCGGGCTGCGGCGCCCCGGATGCCTGCGCGGCAGGAGCAGCGCGCGGGCCGCGTTCTCGCGAAAGCGCGCGGCGAAGAGCGAGGTGTTGCCCAGCGCCTGCACCACCAGATCCTCGACCTCTTCCGGCTTGGGAAAGAAGAGCGCGGAGTCCGGCGCCTGATCGCTCTCGGGCACGCGAAAGACCATGCCGTCGTCGGTCCACATGGTCTCGATTTCCAGACCGCGCTCGTCTTCCAAGCGCCGCACGACCGCCGTCGTCCACGGCGCGTGGATGCGCGCGCCGAAGGGCGTCAGCACGCAGACGCGCGCGTCGCCCATCTCGTCTTGATAGCGCTCGACGACGATGGTCTCGTCGCTGGGAACCTCGCCGGTGGCGTCCGCCTGGTCGTGCAAGAACTGCAGGAGATTGCGCGCTGCTCTCTCGTCGAGGCCGTCGGCCGCGAGCCGGGCCAGCGCCTTGGGCTTGGACGCCTTCACCAGCTCGCGCGAGAGCTTGCCGACGTGCCGCCCAAACTCGAGCGGCCGGCCCGGACGGTCGCCGTGCCAGAATGGCATCTTCCCCGGCTCGCCCGGCGCGGGAGTGACCATGACCTTGTCCTGCGTGATCTCCTCGATGCGCCACGACGACGCGCCCAGCACGAAGACCTCGCCCTCGCGCGATTCGAAGACCATCTCCTCGTCGAGCTCACCCACGCGCCGCGGCTTCGCGCCCTCCGCGCCACCGGCGATGAAGACGCCGTAGAGGCCGCGATCGGGGATGGTGCCGGCGTTGGCGATGGCGAGCCGCGTCGCTCCCTCGCGCGCGCGCAAGGTTCCCGCGATGCGGTCCCAGGTGAGCCGCGGGCGCAGCTCGGCGAACTCGTCCGACGGGTAGCGGCCAGAGAGCATGTCGAGCACGCCCTCGAACGAGGCGCGCGGCAGGTCGGCGAAGGGCGCGGCGCGGCGGACCAGATCGAAGACGTCGTCCACCTTGCGCGGCTCGTCTCCGCAGAGCGCCACCACCTGCTGCGCGAGCACGTCGAGCGGATTGCGCGGATAGAACGTTTCTTCGACCTGCCCCAACGCCATGCCCGACGCGGCCGCGGCGCTGCAGAGCAGATCTCCGCGGTGCTTGGGAAAGATCACGCCCCGCGAGAGCGCGCCCACTTGATGGCTGGCGCGGCCGATGCGCTGCAGGCCCGAAGCGATGGACGGCGGCGCTTCGATTTGGATGACGAGATCGACCGCGCCCATGTCGATGCCCAGCTCCAGAGAGGAGGTCGCAACGATGGCCGGCAGCGTCCCGTTCTTGAGGCGGTCCTCCATCTCCGAGCGCTTGTCGCGCGCGACCGAGCCGTGATGGGCCAGCACGATCTCGGCGCCGGCCAGCTCGTTCAGCGAGCCCGCCAGCCGCTCGGCCAGCCGGCGCGAGTTGACGAAGATCATCGTCGAGCGATGCGACTTGATCAGCTCGAGCAGCCGCGGATGGATGGAGGGCCAGATGCTCCGCCGCTTGGGTCCCTGCGACGCCGGCCCCGACGGCAATTCTTCCAATTCGCCGAGCTTCGAGAGGTCGTCGACGGGAACCTCGACG
>DATBAA010000782.1:0-5558 GCA_036271755.1 Myxococcales bacterium
ATTTGCTTCGGCGCTGCGCCGGGTCCGCGGCTGCACCGTGACCGGCGTCGAGCTCGATCCGGTGGCTGCGGAGGCGGCTCGGGCTCACTGCGACAGGGTCTACCAGGGAGACATCGCCCAAGTGGCGCCCCGGCTCGCGGCCGAGTTCGACGTGGTCGTCGCCGCCGACGTGCTCGAACACCTCACCAACCCGGAGGAGGTCCTGCGGGTCCTGGCGGGGTTGCTCCGGCAGGGGGGCTGCGTGCTCGCCTCCATTCCCAACGTCACCCACCTCTCGGTCGTGCTGGCGCTGGCGGAGGGCGGCTTTCCGCGGTCTCGCGAAGGCCTCCTCGATCACACTCACGTGCAGTTTTTTGGCGAGCGCGACGTGCTCTCGCTCTTCGGGCGCGCCAACCTCGCGGCGCGAATCGCCGATCGGGTGCACACCGAGCCGGGCTCGACCGAGTTCCACTCCGACCTGCGCGCGCTTCCGGGCGAAGTGCTCTCGTTTCTCGAGCGCAATCCAAACGCGGAGACGTACCAGTTCATCGTTCGCGCCGTGCCTCGCGCCTGGGCGACGGTGCTCGACGAGCAGGCGTCGCCCACGCCCCAGCGGCCGGCCGCCGGCGTCTCGCTGCGGGCTGAGGTGGAGAAGCTGGAGCAGGAGATGCTCGCGCGCGGCCTCTGGGGCCAGTCGCTGGAGCGCGATCTCGCCGCGGCGCGGGCGGCTTTCGCGCACGGCCAGGACGAAGTCGCGTCTCTGCAGGCGCAACGAGAGGTGCTCATCCGAGCCGTGGAAGAGCGCACCGCCGCCCTGACGGAGCGCACCACCGCCCTGACGGAGCGCACCACCGCCTTGGAGCAGAGCGTCTCCGCGGCGCAAGCCGAGCGGGCCGCGGCAGCGGAGACGTTGACCGCGCGCGACGCGCAGCTGGCCGAGCTTCAGGGCCGCTTCAATCGCACCCTCGACTTCCGCCTCCGCAAGGCCGCCAAGCGCGCGCGCAGCACTGTCAAGCGCGCGCGCAGCTCCGTCTTCACCGGCCTGGTCGGAGGCGCAGCCATTCCGTTCGCCGCGGCGTTCGGCGCCGCGGCCCTCGCCGCGGATGGCCTGGGAAAGCTTCTTCCGCGCAAGCCTGGGCTGCCGCCGCGAACCTCCACCGGCCAGCGCCTCGCCACCATCCAGATCTTGAACTTCGAGGGCCGGGAGCTCTTGGAGCGGAACATCCCCTCCGTGCTCGCGGCGGTGGCGCACACCGGGCAGCCGCACCGGGTGGTGGTCGTCGACAACGGCTCGACCGACGGCAGCCTCGACTTCCTGCGCGAGCGGTTCCCGGAAGTCACGGTGGTGCCGCTGGACCGCAACTACTTCTTCTCCAAGGGCAACAACCGCGGCGTCCCGCACTCGGACACCGAGATCCTCGTCCTGCTCAACAACGACATGCTGGTGGAGCCGGACTTCCTGCCGCCGCTCTTGAAGCCGTTCGACGACGAGAGCGTCTTCGCGGTCTCCAGCCAAATCTTCTTCCGCGCTCCCGGGAAGCGGCGCGAAGAGACGGGCCTGACGCGGGCGCGCTTCGAGCAGGGCATGCTGCGGTATGCGCATGACCCGGTGCCCGCCGGGACTGCTCCGCTCGTGCCCATCCTCTGGGGCGGCGGCGGCTCGTGCGCGTTCGACCGGCGCAAGTGGCTGGCGCTGGGCGGCCTGGACGAGATGTACGATCCCTTCTACTGCGAGGATCTCGATCTCTCGCTGCGCGCGTGGCAGCACGGCTGGAAGGTGCTGCTCGCGACCGAGAGCAAGGTGTGGCACGAGCACCGCGCCACCAGCGCCCGCTTCTTCGGCGACGTCTTCGTCAACGAGATCTTCCGGCGCAACAGCTACCTCTTGCACTGGGCCAACCTGCGCGATCCGAGGCTGCTGGGCTCGCACCTCATGCGCCTGCCGTTCCTCGCCGCGGACGACGTGCGGCGCCTTGGCCGATCTGGCGCGCGCTCGCTCTTCAAGGCCGCCGCGAAGTCGCCGCAAGCCTTGGCGCGGAGAGTCCGCCGGGCCCGGTCGGTCAGCGAGGGCCCTTCCGATCGCGCCATCCTCGACGACACCAACCTCGCCGCGCCAGACGTGCTCTTCAACGCTCCGAAGAAGTTGAAGGCCGGAGCGCCGCTCGAGATCGTGATGGTGACGCCGTACCACTTCTGGCCCATCCAGCACGGCGGCGCGGTGCGCATGTACAACGTCGCGAAGCAGCTGGCGGCCCGCGGCAACAAGGTCTCGGTGGCGGGCTTCGTCGACACCGACGCGCAGCTCGAGGCGGCGGAGCACCTGCGCGAGTTCTGCGCCGAGGTGCGGCTGCTCAAGCGGCGGCCGCACGGCTCGGCCCGCTTCGGCATCACGCCGCAAGACGTGCTGGAGTTCGACCAGGCCATCTTGCATCGCGAGCTGAACGCGCTGATCGCCAGGCGCGACCCGGACGTGGTGCAGGTCGAATACACGCAGCTCGCGCCCTTCGGCCGGCCCTCGAAGCGCGCCGCCGTCTGCCTGACCGAGCACGACGTGGCCTTCGTCTCGCTCTACCGGCACGCCAAGGCGCAGACGGGCACGATGGAGCGCGCGGCTGCCTTCACGCGCTATCTGCAGATGTTCCACTTCGAGCTCGAATCGCTGCGCCGCTTCGACACCGTCTTCACCGTCAGCGAAGTCGATGCGCGGCTGCTCGGCTCGTATCTGCCCGGCGTGCACCTCTCGCCGGCCGGCCGCATCGGGGTGGACGCCGCCCGCTGGGCCGGCTTCGTGCGCAACCCAGAACCGGCCACGCTGCTCTTCGTCGGCTTCATGAGCCATCGCCCCAACGTCGATGCGCTGCTCCACTTCTGCCGCGACACGCTGCCGCTCATCCACGCGCGCAATCCGGAGGTAAAGCTCGACATCATCGGACTGGGCGCGCCGGAGGAGATCCTGCGGCTGGCGGACGACCCGCGCATCCGCGTCCTGGGGTTCGTCGACGATCTGCGGCCGCACTACGCGCGCGCCACGCTCTTCATCGCGCCCATCCGCATCGGCGCGGGCGTGCGGGTGAAGATCCTCGAGGCGTTCGGCGCGGGCATTCCGGTGGTGTCCACACCCACGGGCGCCGAGGGGCTGCCGGTAGCAGACGGCCGCGAGCTGGCCCTGGCGCGGACGCCCGCGGAGTTTGCCGAGCGCACCCTGCAGCTCATCGCCAACCCGGCAGCGGCCTCGTTGCTCGCGGACAACGGGCGGCGCCTGGCCGTGGAGCACTTCGACTGGGCGAAGATCGCGGCGGAGCTGGAAGAGGAGTACCGCGCGGCGCTGCGGCGCAAGGGGATCCTCGAAGGATGACACCGCCATTGAACTTTCTCTTCTCCGACGGCGACCTCACCCCCGCCCGCAAGGTGCTGATCGTCCAGAGCGGCTCGCATGAGCTCTTGGGCGAGGCGGTGGCGCTGGCGAGGCGCATCTCTCCCGAGGCGGAGCTGAGCGTGCTGCTTCGCCGCGGCATCGGCGAGCTGCCCATGGAGCTGCGGAGCTTGCCGGGAGTCGTGTACATCGAGAACGAAGGCTCGCGGTTCGATCAGGTGCGCTCTTTACGCGCCCGCGGGTTCGACGGCGTCCTGGTCCTCTTTTCGAATCATCCCGGCTTCTGGAAGCTGAAGCTGCTTCCCTTCGCGCTGGGAACGCGCGTGGTGCTGGGCATGAACGAGCACTCGGGCGTCTTTCCGGTCAACTTGCGGAGCGCGAATCGGCTGGGCGGCCATCTGCTCTGGCGGCTGCGCAGCGGGTCCAACTTTGCCTCCTCGGCCGATCTGCTCGCGGACATCGCCAGCGTGACCGCCGCGCCGGCGAAGCTCGGCTTCCTGCTCGCCTACGAGCGCGCTGCCAATCTTCGCGCGCGCCTGCGCGGATCGCGGGCGCGCTGGAAGTAGAGCGCCCCGGCCCCCACGGCGAGCAGCGCGATGCCGGCGAAGAACAGCCGCAGCGAAGCGCGCCAGCCCGGAGGCTCGTACGAGTAGCGGATTCGATGCGCGCCCGCCTCGAGGACCAGGCCGCGGAAAAGATAGTTGGCGCGGAAGATGGGCTGCTCGGCATCGTCGACCCAGGCGCGCCAGCCTTTGGCCAACGAGTCGGACACGACCAGCACCGCGGGGCCGCTCACCTCTACCTGGAACGAGAGCGTGTTGGTGCCGTAGCGGATGCCCGACACCTGCTGGTGGAACGAGCCCCCCGCGCAGCCTTTACAGAGTTCACTCCAGCGCAGGCGGGGAAAGTCGTCCGCGACGACGGCGAACGGAGCCGAGGCATCCAGCTGTCCCAACCGCTCGAGCGCCGCCTCGCTGGAGGCCACCAGGTCGGGGTTCTGCACCGCGAAGATCCGCGGCCAGGCGTGCAGGTTTTCCACCAGCGCCCCGCCCTGCATTTCAGCATCTGAATAGACCGCGCGATTGCGGCGGACATAATCGGGAATGAGGATCGGGTGCGTCACCAGATACCGGATATTGAGCAGGTTGAGCATGCCCTCGGGCAGCCGGAATCCGCGCTCGGGAGCCGCGAGCAGCAGCCAGCCGTAGAGCAGATCGCGCTCGAAGTAGCGCTGGATGAACGCCATGTATTCCTTGGGCACCAGCGCATCGCAGACGCGAACGTCGTCGAGGCCGAAGGCGGACGCCATGTTCGGCATCAGCCAGCTGCTCGTCCCCATCACGCGAAACGGCGCATCCTTCTGTTGCTGCTGCAGCAGCCAGGTCGCGAAGGGAGCGACCGCCGTCGGGTTGCCGCGAACCGAGAGAGGATAGCGATACACCGCCAGCTCCACGAACACCCCGGTGCCGAGCGCGACGAGGCAGAGGTTGCGGAGCAGAGGCCTTCGAGCCGTTGCCATTGCCCAGGCGAGGAACGCGGCGAAGATGGCCAGGTGCGAATAGATGGCGACCTGCCGCCAATACGCGGGCGAAAGGCCGCCGGGTATGCCGCTCTTGACGAAGAATGGCTCCAGCAGCAAGGCCTCGATCACCAGCACCGCCGCAGCCGCGGCCACCAGCGCCCGGCGTCCTGGCGGCGCGTCCATCAGCTCGGAGACGGCCCCGAGACCGCAGATAGCGAAGAGATAGACGATGCTGAACCAGAAATAGGAAAACGACATCTGCTCGAGCAGGGGCAATCTGCCCATCCATTGCAGCGGACCGAACCCGAACACCTTGAGCGTGATGATCACGGCGGCCGCAAGCCACGGCAGGAAGCGGCGAGCCTTCGGCAGCACGATCGGCGCAACGATGCCGAGCACGGCGATGGTGCCGGCGAGGCCGCCCAGGAACGTCCAGGCCGGCGCCGGACGATCGAGGAACGCGAGCGTTTTTCTCGCGGAGAAGATCGCAGGCACGATCCATTGCAACGCCGCCGTCGGATTGCTCGACTGGAGCCCGAGCCCCGGAGGGTGCACGCTCCACGACGTCCGGATGTCTTCGACGAGCGGCAACCAGTAGGGCGCGCCGATCAAGACCGCGACCACTCCCGACGCGGCGGCGAACGCGAGGAAGCGCCAGATGCCCGCCCACCCGCCCAGGAACGC
>DATBAA010000783.1:0-2627 GCA_036271755.1 Myxococcales bacterium
CGGCCGCCGGGCCACCGTCGCGCGGAAGACCTCTCGCGAGAAGGTTCGCGTCTCGCCATCGACGGCGAGGCTGGCAATCTGCGCCAGCTTGTCGAAGATCAAAGCGTAGAGAAACGCCGGCGGGCCCAGATGGCGGAAGAGATAGACAAAGGCAGGCAAGACCAGCGCGGAGATGAAGTAGGAGCGCGCCAAAGCGACGTGGCGGTGCAGCGCGTAGGCAGCGCCCATCAGCGTGGTGGTCGCAATCCAGAGCAGCAGCAGAAAGGGCGCGGCGACGATGAAGACGAGGCGGCTGCTGTCGCCGGCGGCCAGCGACGAAGTGGAGAGGATGGCCGCGAGCAGTCCGGCGACGGGCGCGGCCCAGAGCGCGTCCAGCCAGAGCCGCTTGAGCACCTGCAGCTGGCGATCGCTCGTCCATTTGATGGTCAGCGCGTAGAGCACCGTCTCGATGGAGGCCTGCGCCAGGATGGGCAGCGAGAGCGCGGCGATGACGGTGCCATAGTCGACGCTGCCCAGGATGCGCGGCGCGAAGAAGGCCTGCGTGGCGAGCGAGAGCGTGATGGCGGCTTGCACGGCCGCCCCGCCGATGTAGCGCTTCCAGTTGGTGGCCAAAGCGGCCTGCTTCTTAACACGCGGAATCAGACCGCGAGGTAGCGGCTCACCTGGTCTGGCTTCAAGTCTTTCATCAGGCCGCGCTCGACGATCTCGCCGCGCGAGACGATGGCGTAGTGGTCTGCCAGCGCGGTGGCGAAGTCCAGATACTGCTCCACCAGCACCACCGTCATCTTCTTTGCCAGGAGCGCCCGGAGCACGCGCTCGATCTCCTTGATGGTCGACGGTTGGATGCCTTCGGTGGGCTCGTCGAGGAGCAGCAGCCTGGGGCTGGGAACCAAGGCGCGCGCGATGGCCAGCTGCTGCTGCTGGCCGCCCGACAAATCTCCGCCGCGGCGGCGCTCCATCGAGCGCAAGATGGGGAAGAGCGCTTCCAGCTCTTTCAATGGAGTGAGTTGGCGTCCGGCCGCCGCCGACTCACTGACCTTGAGGTTCTCGGCGACGGTGAGCCTGGGAAAGATCTCGCGACCTTGCGGCACCCAGCCGATGCCCAGGCGCGCGCGTTCATATGATTTGAGCTTGGTGATCTCCCGGCCGGCAAAGCGGACGCTGCCGCTGCGGATGGGAAGCTGCCCCATCATGCAGCGGAGCAGCGTGGTCTTGCCCACGCCGTTGCGGCCCAGGAGCGCGAGACAGGCGCCTTCGGGGACGGTCAGATCGATGCCGCGCAAGGTGTGGCTGCCGCCGTAATATTGATTGACGCCGCGCAGCTCCAACAACGGTTCATCGGCCAAGATAGACCTCCACCACGCGCGGGTCCTGGCGCACTTTCTCCATGGTGCCTTCCACCAAGACGTGTCCTTCGTGCAGCACGGTGACCTTCTTGGCGATGCTGTCGACGAAGTGCAGATCGTGCTCCACCACCACCAGCGAATGCTTTCCCTCCAGCGACTTGAAGAGCTCGGCCGTGCGCGCGGTCTCTTCGTCGCTCATTCCCGCCACGGGCTCGTCGAGCAGCAGCAGCTTCGGGTCTTGCGCCAGCAGCATGCCGATCTCCAGCCACTGCTTCTCGCCGTGCGAGAGCAGGTCCGCCTTGCGCAGCGCCTGGCTGCGCAATCCAATCAAGTCGAGCAGCTCCTCGATGCGGGCGCGTTGTTTGGAGGTCAGCTGCGCCCTCAGCGTGGGGAAGACGCGCTTGTCGGCTTTGAGCGAGATCTCGAGGTTCTCGAAGACGCTGTGATTGCGAAAGACGGTGGGCTTTTGAAACTTGCGGCCAATGCCCGCGTTGGCGATCTCCGTCTCGGTCATGGTGCGCAGATCGTTGGACTGGCCGAAGCTCACCTCGCCTGCGTCGGGCCGCGTCTTGCCGGTGATGACGTCCATCATGGTGGTCTTGCCCGCGCCGTTGGGGCCGATGATGCAGCGAAGCTCTCCCGGCTCGACGATGAGGCTCAGGTTGTTCAAGGCGCGAAAGCCGTCGAACGAGACGGTCACGCCGTCCAGGTAGAGCACCGGGCCGTTTGGGGTGTCGAGGTTCATTCTTCCTGCTTCCAGAGTCCCCAGATGCCTTGCGGCAGGAACCTCGTCACCAGGATGAAGACGAGGCCAAGAAGCAACAGCCAAAGCTCCGGAAAGGCGACGGTGAGCAGGCTGCGGGCGACGTTGATCAACACCGCGCCAATGACCGCTCCCAAGAGCGTTCCGCGGCCGCCGACCGCGACCCAGATGGCGATCTCCACCGAGTTGGCGGGGTGCATTTCGCTTGGGTTGATGATGCCCACTTGCGGCACGTAGAGCGCGCCGGCAATGCCGCACAAGATGGCCGAGAACGTCCAGACGAAGAGCTTGAAGCCGACCGGATCATAGCCGCAGAAGCGCAGGCGGCTCTCGGCGTCGCGGACGGCCGTCAGCACGCGGCCAAGCTTCGACAACGTCAGCGCGCGGCAGACGAGCAGGGCGCCGAGCAATGCCGTGGCGGTGAGGACGAAGAGCACGTCTTTGGTGCGCGGATCGGCGAGCGAATAACCGAGGATCCGTTTGAAGTCGGTGAAGCCGTTGTTGCCGCCAAAGCCGGT
>DATBAA010000784.1:0-2691 GCA_036271755.1 Myxococcales bacterium
CGGGGCCAACCTCCGTCACCCCCAAGACCGAAGCGAAGAGCGAGGCGGTGGCCCGCACCAGGTCGGGAGCCGCGTCGCCCGTGGCGGAGCGCTGGCTGGAGCCGACCACCTCGAAGGCCTTGGCCAGGTACTTCTCGCGCGCGAGGCCGCGCTGCAGCTTGCCGCTCGAGGTCTTGGGCAGCGCGCCCGGCGGCACCAGCACGACTTCCTGGACGGGCAGGTCATGCTCTTCCGCCACCGCCTTGCGCAGCGCGGAGGCGATCTCCCGGGCGGGCAGGTCGTCGCGCGGTTTGTCGACCTCGTGGACGAAGACCAGCTGCTCTTCGCCGTTCGCTTCGACGGAGAAGGCGACGCCGGTGCGCAAGCGCGGATGGGCCTTGCCGCTGGTGGCCTCGAGATCCTCCGGGTAGTGGTTGACGCCGCGGAAGATGAGCAGGTCCTTGAGGCGGCCTTCGACGAAGAGCTGGCCCTCCTGCAAGAAGCCGAGATCGCCCGTGCGCAGATAGGCACCGGCAGAGCTGTCTCCGAGCTCGGCCTTGAAGGTGTGGGCGGTCAGCTCGGGCTGGTTCCAGTAGCCTTGCGGGATGCTCGGCGACCGCACCCAGATCTCGCCGGCCGTGCCCGCCGGCTGGACCAGGCGGGTCTGCGGCTCGACGATGCGCACCTCGGTTCCGGCCAGCGGTGCGCCCGAAGCTGCGAGCTGGCGCGCCCCGAAGGTCCGCACCAGCGCGCCTTGTCCTGGCGCGCCGGCTGCGACGGCCAGCGTCGCTTCGGCGAGGCCGTAGCTGGGCATGAAGGCTTCGCGGCGAAATCCGGCCGGCGTGAAGGCCGCGGCGAACCTCTCCAGCGTGTCGGGGCGGATGCGCTCCGCGCCGGTGAAGGCGATGCGCAAACTGCTCAAGTCCAGCGTCTCGATCTGCGCCGGCGTGGCCCGCTGCGCGCAGAGCCGGAAGGCAAAGTCGGGTCCGCCGGTGATGGTGGACCGGTAGCGCCCGACGGCGCGCAGCCAGCGCATCGGCCGCTGGAGAAACGCGGTCGGCGAGAGCAGCGTGGTGGTGACGCCCGCCAGCACCGGCACGATGATGAAGCCGATGAGCCCCATGTCGTGGTACGGCGGCAGCCAGGCGAGCGCACGATCTTCGGAGGTGATCGCCGCGACCTCGGTGACGAGGGCCGCGTTGGTGGCGAGGTTCTCCTGCGAGAGCATCACGCCGCGCGGCGCCCGGGTGGAGCCCGAGGTGTACTGCAGCACGGCCAGCGCGCCCGGGTCCGGCTTGTGCGGTTTGTACGAAGCCGCGTCGTACTGAGAGGCGACCTCGGGCGTGATCCAGGTCAGCGCGGCGAGCCGCGGATCCTTCTCCTCCAAGAGGCGCGCCTGCAAGCCCGGCGTGGTGAGCGCGAAGCGGGCCTGCGCATCGGCGGCGACCAGGCCCAGCCCCTCGGTCTGCTGCCCAACGCGCGGCGGATAGGCCGGCACGGCGACGGCGCCCGCATAGAGACAGCCGAAGAGCCCCTCGATGTACGCGAGGCCGGGCTGATGCACGAGCAGCGCGCGCTCGCCCTTGGCGCCGCGCTCGGCGAGGCAGGCCGCGACCTGGCGCGCGCGCCGATCGAGCTCGCCGTAGGTGACGAGCGCTTCTTCATCCTCGCCGTCGACGAGAAAGCGGAACGCAAGGCGCGACGGGTCGCGCGCGGCGCGCTCTCTCAGCGCGTCGGCAAGGATGCTCCCGAGCTGGAGCGTCTTCACGATGCGCGGCTCCAATCGGTGGTCCGAAAATGCGCCTTCACTTCCCGAACAATCCTTTCCAGCGGCGGGCGAGCGCTCCCCCGAGCGCGCGCACCTGGCCAGGTTCCAAACCTCCAAACGCCCAAAGCACCACTAGATATGCCGTGAGCGAAAGGGGCGCGGCAACAAAAGGGTTGAGTGTCGAAAGGAGCCAGGCGGCGGCGCACATCGCACCTCCTCCCGCCAGCGCCGCGAACAGACTGCGGACGAACGCGCGATCGAGCAAGCCCTTGGGAGAGAGCCACACCGCCGCCGCCAGAGTCATGGCCACCTCGCTGGCCACCGTCGCCACACAGACGCCCACCCCGCCATTGTGGAGCTTCGACTGGAAGTAGGGAATGAGGAAGGGGTCGAGCGCCGCGCTGATCGCTACGCAGCCGAGCTGGCTCAAAGCCCAGCCCCGCTGGCGGCCCGCGGCCGAGAGGCAGCAGCCGAGCGTCATCGAAAAATAAGCCAGGAAGACGAAGCCCGACAGCACCTTCAGGTTCTGCTCGGCCGGGGCGAAGGAGTCGCGGCTGAAGATGCGGGTGCCCAGATCTGGATAGAGCGCGCAGCCGAGCGCGAGCGGCACGGCCAGCGCCGTCGCGCTGCGCAGAGCTCCGCGCCCGAGGCGGAACCAGGCCTCGCGGTCTTCGGTCCAAAGGCGCGACAGCGTCGGGTAGAGCGAGGTGATGAGCGCGCTCGCCGGCAGCGTCAGCGGACCGATCAGCTTTCGAGCCGCGGCGTGCCAGCCGACCACCTCCGGCGGAGAGAGCCGCGCCAGCAGCACCGCGTCGACGCTCGACTGCAGCGCGAGGGAGACGCCGAGAAAGAGGAACGGCGCGCCGGCCGCGGTCAAGAGCCGCAGCGAATCGCGGCTGATGGTGACCCGGCCCAGCGGAACCGCGCGCAGGAACAACGCGGCG
>DATBAA010000785.1:0-1815 GCA_036271755.1 Myxococcales bacterium
CTGAAGGCGTGGATTGAAGCGCGCGGCGCGGACTATCTCTTCTTGCGGCGCGAGCTGCCCGTGACGAGCCTCAAGCCGGCCCTGCGCGACAAGTTCGTCTTTCCCATGCAGACGCTCAGGCTGGTCATGTCCGTCTCGCACTCGGCGCAGTCGCTGCAAGATCTCTTCGTCTTCGTCGGCCGCGCGCTCTTCAAAGGCTTCGAAAAGCAGGGCGGCCTGGGTATCTACGAATTGATCTCGCACGACAGCCGCTTCTTCACCTTGCTGGCGGAGCACCACTTGAAAGACTTCTTGAGCGACGACGACCAGCCCGGGACGGGCGAGTGGCAGCCCATTCTGCTGGGGGGCAACGGATGACTTCCCCCGATTCTCCCGGGCCCGCCGCGGGCGACAAGCCGCAAGACGCGGAGAAGGTCGTCGAGCACTATCCGCCGCCGCTGCCAGACGACGAGCTTCCGCCGCCGACGTTCAAGCAAGCCTTGATTGGCTACGGCTCGATCCTGCTCGCCCTCGTCGTCCTGGGCCTGGTGATCGGCTTGCTGATGCGAGCTCTTCGCTAAGTGGAGCGCACCTGGGCGCGAGAGGCTGTCGACTCCGCGCTCGAGGAAGTGCGCCTCTATTTGCGGACCGCGGGTAGCTTCGCGCGGCACCCGGGAGTCTTCTCGGCCGAATGGGCCGCCGGCGAGCGGCACGCGATGAACCCGCTGGGCTTCTTCGCCAGCTCGCTGGCCGTCATCGGCGTCCTGGGCCAGCTCGAGCGCTTCTGGCCCGCGCCCGGCGACAGCAAGCCATCCTTTCTGGGCGACGCGCTCGAAGCCACCGGCCCCTATCTGCACGCGGTGGTGCTCGCGCTACTCATCCACGCGCTCTTGCGGGCGCGCGGCTCGCGAAGGCCGGTGCTCGATTCGGTGGCCGCCGCGCTCTATGCGGGAGGCATCGCGCAGGTGGCAGCGTCGTTCTTTCTCGCAGTGTTGCAGGCGGCCTTCCGCAAGCCGCTCGGCGAGATCGCGCAGGTGCGTTGGGCGACGGCGCTCATCGCCTTCAGCCTCGTCGGACCGGCGGTCTTCTTCGCGGTGGCCATCGTCTTGGCGCTGGCCGCTCTGCACGGCATGCCGCGCCGCTGGCCTTTGCTCGGATTCGTTCTCGCCTGGTCTTTGACCGGCGCGCTCCTGAGCTTGCTCAACCCGCCCGGCCACTACGGCCTGCACCCGGTCATCCGGACCGCCTCCGATACCGCCAACATCGGCCTCGGCTTCTGAGATTGGCACCGTGCTGTCGCTCCAGCTAGAATCGGCCGCATGGGGCTGGGAGCGGACATCCGCAAGCGGCGAGAGTCGTTTGGCTTCTCTCGGGTTGACGTCGCTTCGTTGGCCTCCATGGGAGAGGTGCGGATTCTGGCGATCGAATCCGGCGCGGAGCTCCCAACGACCAGTGAGCTCGGTTCCTTGGCTGATGCACTGGCATGCAATGCCGCCGACCTGGCGCGCGGCACCGTCGACGATCCTAGACGGAGCGTGGCGCGATTTCGCGGAGCAGAGGCAGCCAAGACGCCCAGCGCCAGCGACCTGCGGCTCTTGGCTCGGGCTGCTGAAGCCGGACGTATCCTGGCGTCCTTGCGCAAGCGGCTCGGTACGAATCCTACCGTCCCTTTGCGCGATTTGCGCTCCCCCTCTGCGCCGAGCAGTGTGAAAGAGGCTTGGCAGGACGGCTACGATCTCGGAGTGAAAGCGCGAAATCAGTTGTCGCCAGCGCAAAAACCCATCGATTCGGTGCAGGAGTTGGTCGAACGATTTGGCGTTCACGTCGCCGATGTCG
>DATBAA010000786.1:0-1645 GCA_036271755.1 Myxococcales bacterium
GCTCAAGGCGCGCGCGGGAGAGCTCAAGCTCACCTATCTCTACCGGACCATCGCGCCTTAGAGGTCGAGCGTCAGGTAGCCCACCGGCCGCTCCTGCCGGCGCAGCACGGGGAGCGCCACGTTGTAGACGGGCACGCCGCCGCGGGTCGCGCCGCGCAGGGTCCCGCGATGGGCGTGGCCGTGCAGCGCCAGGTTCGGACGCAGCTGATCGAGCGGGCTCGCCAGGCGGGTCGCGCCGAGGAAGGGAAAGATCTCCAGCGGCTCGCCTTCGAGCGTCTGACGGCAAGGCGAGTAATGCAGCAAAGCCACTCGATGCCTGGTGCGCAATTGAAACAACGCTTTCTCCAGCTTCAGCTCTTCCTCGATACAAGCATTGACGAAGGCCTTCAACGGCTCTTCGCCGAACTTCTGCAGCTGTGCCTGCTCGAAGCCTCCCGCGAAGCCCTTCACGCCCGCGACGCCCAGGTCGTTCATGCTCCACGGCTCGCCGTCCAGCATGTGCACGCCGGCATCGCAGAGGATCTTCCGCACTTCGGCGGCCTGACCGGACTCGTAGTCGTGGTTGCCCAGCACGCCGCACTTGGCGATCTTCAGCTGCGACAGCTCCTCCGCCAGCCACTTCGCCTCCTCGGGCGTGCCGTGATCCGTCAGATCGCCGGCGAGCAGGAGCGCCTCCGCGTCCTTGTCCACGTCGCGCAGGGCGACCGCGATGTTGCGCCGCGTGTCGGCGCGGCAGTGGAGGTCACCGACCGCTGCTATGCGCATCGCTCTTTTCCTCCATTGCTGCGCGCGGATACTCCACCGGGTAGGCCTGGTCGCCGGTCCAGCCGGCCGTCTCCGTCTCTCGCGAGTCGCGGTAGCCCAGCACGTTGGTCTCGTGCAGGTACTGCTGCCGCGAGAGCAGCGTGCCGCGGCAGATCTTCTCGGAGCGAAGCTTTCCGGCTTCGGCCTTCTCCATCCGCTGGATCAACTCCCGCATCACCCAGCCGGGCACCTGCTCTTTGTCGCTCGGGAACGAGAAGCGGAAGGTGATCAGGTGAACGAGCAAGATCTCCCAATGCGCGTCGCCAAAGCGCATCAACAAGTGCTTCCAATCGAGCTCCGCGCCTTTGCAGCGCAGCAGGTGATGGATGTCGGCGCCGTCGAAACGCTCGCGCTCCTGGATGAACGACTTCGACCAGATCATCTCCTCGGCGGGGACGATCAAGCTGTCCAACTCCAGCACCGGCCGGGTGAGCGCGCGGCGGCGCCAATGCTCGTCGACGATGGCGATGCCGTTGCCGGAAGAGAAGATGAGGTCGATGAAGTACGGCCCCAGGAACGCCTTCGCGATCCAGAGCCGGTCGGTATACTCGGTGCGATACCCCGCGCGGTCGAGCACGGCGAGCGCCTCTTCGATGCGATCCTTGCGCAGGAAGAGATCGAGATCCTTGGTGTCGCGCCAGATGCCGGTATGGGTCCGCAGCGCGTAGGCGCCGCCGACCATCGGCTCGAGCCCGGCCTTCTGCAGCGCGGCGAGCGCTCCCTGGTGAGCGTCGCGCTCCGCTTGCTCTTCGGCCTCGTCCCCCTTGGCGTGCATCCAACCAAGGTGGGTACGCTACGCAGAGGAGTCAAACCTCTAGCGAGCCTTGCGGCGCTTGCTCGC
>DATBAA010000787.1:0-15707 GCA_036271755.1 Myxococcales bacterium
CAGATCGGAAGCCTCGCGGCCGACGGCGAGACGCGAGCCTTCTCGCGAGAGGTCTTCCGCGCGGCCGTAGCCAGGCGATCACCGAAGCGCATCGTCGAAGAGTATTTTCCCGTCCTCACCCCGCGCCTCACCGTGCTGCTGCTCTCCCCGGGATTGGTCGCCGCCAGCAGTTGGATGCTCTTGCCGTCCGAGCTTGCGGGCTTCAAGGTCTCGCTCTCTTTCGTGACCGCGGCCGCCAGCATGGTGCCCATCTCGCAATACGTCCTGCAGGCGCACTGGATGGACTCCACGCGCAAGGCAATGGACCGCGAGGTGAGGCTGATCGTCGGCAGCGTGCTGCTGGCCGGCGTCATCTTCGGCCTGGGGCTCTGGCTCTTCGGCGACGTGCTGCGCGGCTTCGTCTTGCGAACCAACGATCCGGCCTTGCACAAGTTCAACGTGGTGTTCTTCGCCGTTCCGTTCTTCGTCTTGATCGGCCCGGTGTCGTCGCTCTTCATCGCCCGCGATCGCGTGCGCGAGCTGGTCTTCTGCTTTCTCGCCTCGCTCATCGCGGCTGGCGCGGGAATCTATGCAGGCGGCCCGGCCTGGGGATTCGTCGCCGGGTCGGCCGCCTTCGTCTTGACCGCTGCTACCAGGCGCTGACTTCGTCCACCTGGAAGATGTGCGTCGCGTTGGCCGGCGCGCCGAACACGCCTACCTCGAAGTAGATGATCTGCGAGAGATCGATGACGCCCGACTGCGCGTAGCTGGCGTCGCTGAGGTTGGCGGTGACGCGAAACCATTGATTGGGCGTTGGATTGGAAAAGATCCATTGCCGGTAATGCAGGCTCTTGTCGTAGACGAGGAAGTAGTGATTGGGCGCGGTCTCGGCGTCTTTGAAATAGAAGGAAACGAAGGTCTTGCCCGACCAGTCCCAGGAGATCTGCGGGGCCAACAGATTCACCGCGATGTCCGCCTGGCCGACGCTGTTTGCCTTCACCGTAGCGAGCAGGCTGGTGGCGGTTCCGTTCGCGCCGTCCGGAGTGGTCGTCAGCGTGCCGGTGCCGATGTCGACGTACCAGGAGGCCGCGGCGTCGCCGTGGTTGTAGACGTTGTGCTCGAACGTGGCCGGGCCGTAACGCAAGAAGCCGCCCGAGGCCTGGCCCGCCTGGCCATAGCGAATCTTCTTGATGGCCGCCAGGTTGAAGCCCACGTCCTGCGCGACGAACGAATCAATGGAGTACGTGGGGCGCTGCCAACCGCGCGGGCTCTGCAACACCAGATGGTACCAGCGGCGCCGGCCCAGGCTATCGATGAGGAACACGTAGTCGCCGATGTGCGTCGCGCTGGCCTGCGCCCAGAAGGAGAACGAGTCGTAGGTGCGGATGTCCAGCGTGGTGGCGAGCGTAGCATCTACCTGGACGGTGCCGTTGCTGGTCTCGTCGACCTCGACGGCAGGGCTGTCGTCCGGCGGCTTCACGGCCGAGGCCACGAGCGTCGCCGTTCCCGCGCTCATTTTCCAGCTGCTGACATCGGACGGAGTCGTGGGCGGGTTTCCAGCTTCGGTGGTGACCGTTCCGCTGTTCGGGGCGCCTGCCCGGGCAGCCGCGGAGAGGCACAGCACTGCTGCAAGAAAAGTTGGTAGCGAGGAGCGCATATTCTGTTGTTCCCGGGGTGAGGGCTTGGAATGGTACATGCCTGTTACGGCTACTGTCCAGCAGCGAAGTGGTACGCTGAGCACGGCCAGATGATCTTCAATTCACTCGACTACTTCCTTTTCCTGCCGCCGGTCGTGCTGCTCTACTTCCTGCTCCCGCTGGCGGCGCGGCAATGGATGCTCATCGCCGCGAGCTTTTTCTTCTACATGGTGTGGAATGCCCGGTATTCGCTCATCCTGGTCTTCTTCATCTTCCTCGACTTCACCGCCGGCCTCTGCATCGCTGGCGCGGCAACGCAGACGAAGCGCAAGCTCTGGTTGATTTCAAGCCTGGGCTGCAATCTCGGGGTGCTGGTCCTCTTCAAATACTACGGGTTTCTCGCCGGCACGCTGCGGGACCTGGGCCTCATTCGAACCTCGCCCGCGCTGGGTTTGCTCCTGCCCCTCGGCATCTCGTTCCACACTTTTCAAACGATGAGCTACACCATCGACGTCTATCGCGGCGTCATTCCGCCCGAGCGCAGCCTGCGCCGCTTCGCGCTCTTCGTCTCCTTCTTCCCGCAGCTCGTCGCCGGCCCCATCGAGCGCGGCGCGGAGCTGCTGCCGCAGCTGACCGTGAAGCACGCCTTCGATTGGGACGACTTCGTCACCGGCTCCCGGCGCATCCTCGACGGCGTCGTCAAGAAGGCCGTGCTGGCGGACAACATCGCGCCCTGGGTCAACCAGGTCTACGGTTCGCCTTCCGCCTTCTCCGGAAGCTCCTGTCTGCTCGCCACCTGGCTCTTCGCCGCGCAGATCTGCTTCGACTTCAGCGGCTATAGCGACATCGCCATCGGCACCGCGCGGCTGATGGGCTTCCGCTTCACCGAGAACTTCGACAAGCCCTACATTTCAACCAGCATCCAGGAGTTCTGGCGGCGCTGGCACATGTCGCTGTCGCGTTGGCTGCGCGATTACCTCTACGTCTCGCTCGGCGGCAATCGCCGCGGCACGCTGCGCACCTACGCCAACCTCTTCATCACCATGCTCCTGGGCGGCCTCTGGCATGGCGCCTCGTGGAACTTCGTCATCTGGGGCGGTCTGCACGGAGCGTGGCTGTCGG
Source organism: Myxococcales bacterium (assembly GCA_036271755.1). Lineage (GTDB taxonomy): Bacteria > Myxococcota > Myxococcia > Myxococcales > 40CM-4-68-19 > 40CM-4-68-19. Next base: position 2,739 of record DATBAA010000787.1, read on the forward strand.
TCGAGCGAGTTATCCGCGGCAAGCGAGTCTCGAGCGCGTCGACGCCGATCCGCTGGCTCAAGGCTTTTTTCGTCTTCAACGGCGTCTGCGTGACCTGGGTCTTCTTCCGGGCCAGGAATCTGACCGAAGCGTCGGCCATTCTCGGGCGCATCCTGCATTGGACGCCGGGCAGCGCGGTGGCCGCCGGATACGGCTGGTATCGCTTCCTGCTCATCATGCTCCTCGGCGGCGCGTACTTCGCCCTGCCGTGGCTGGCGCGAAAGCCCCGGCTGGGCGTCGCCTGGTCCGCGAGCCTGGCCGGCGTCCTGCTGCTCATCCTCTTCGGCGCCAAGAGCAATGAATTCATCTATTTCATTTTCTAGGGCGCGGCTCTGCCTGGCCTGGCTTGCCTCGGCCGCGGTGCTGATCTGGGCCGCGGGCGCCGCGCTCTCGTTCGCCGCGCTCCGGCTCGATTTCTCCGAATCGAAGTTGCTCGAGTCGCTGCGTTTTCAGGGCCAGCGGCTCGACATCGCCTTCTTCGGCAACTCATTGACGCTCGAGGGAGTGAGTCCCACGGCCATTGACGCGCGGCTGGGAACCGCCAGCTACAACTTCGCGCTGGGTGGAGCCTCGCTCTTGGAGAGCGAGCTGCAGCTCCGCCATTACCTCGCCTCGAACCCGCCGCCCAAGCTGGTCGCGCTCGGCGTCTATCTCGACTCCGCGCAGCGCTACACGGGCATCTCGCCCGCCCTCTACTACGCGCTGGATCCCGGCTTGCGCAGGCTTTATTGGGAGAGATCGGCGGCGCTCGAGCACGAAGGATTCGACCGCAGCTTCGTCTTCTTCAATCGCTTCGCGGCCTATCGATATCGAGGCGTCGTCGATCTGCTGATCAAGTGGCTGGTGACCCGCGAGGACACGCGCCCGCGCTTCGTGCGCGGGCAGGCGCAGGCAAACTTCTCTCGCGCGGCGGTCGAGCTCGGACCGCCCCACCGCGCCGACTTCCCGTTCGAAGAGCTCGAATCGTTCTTGAGGCTTTGCCAGGAGCGGGCCATCCCCGTGCTGGTCTTCGAGCCGCCGCTCACTCCTGGCGAGCCCGAGCTGACGGCGAATCGAAGCGAAACCCTGGAGCAAGCCCGGCGCGCGGTAGAGGCATTTACTGGCGCTTCGTTCGTCTCGTTCGCCGCCCTGGGACAATCGGTGCCCAAGGGCGATTGGGTGAACTTGAATCACCTCAACGTGCGCGGCGCGGACAGCTTCAGCCGGGAGCTGGCGCAGGCGCTGGCGGCGCGGCTTCGCTGACCTGGCCGCGGTGCTTGGTCAGGACCGCGCAGAGCGCCCCCAGCACCAGGTTGATTTGAATCAGCCGGAACGACGCTTCGACGGTGAAGTAGATCAGGAGCGTGGCCAAGGCAGCGGCCGCCGCGACTTGAAAGTCCTGCCGCTGCCCGCGGCGCAAACCGGCGACGATGGCGCTGCCGAAGAAGGTCAAATAGACGGCCAGGCCGGCGAGGCCGAGATCCATGCAGAGGTAGAGCCACACGTTGTGGATATAGCCGACGTGATCGGGCTGATCCGCCGGCGGCGCTTCGTTGAGGCCGAAGGTGTTGATGGCGATGGGCACCGGAAACCCAAGCCCCTTGCCGGTCACGGGCGATTGCTGGAACGCGCGAATGGCATAGAGCGCCTCGACCGCGCGAGACGACTGCACCTCGCCTTGCAGGTCGTCATAGCGCTGCAGGTATTCGGAGCCGAAGCGGGAGGCGGCGAAGACGGTGAACGCTGCCCCGCCCGCGACCAGCGTCGTCAATGCCAGGACCAGCCGGCGCCTGCGGCGCTGCCAGGCCACGTAGGCGAGCCAGAGCAGCACCGCCAGCAACGCCTGGCTGCGATAGCCGGTGGCGATGACGATGAAGAGCAGCACCAGCGCGAACAGCACGCTCTCGGGCGTGCGCCGCCGCGAGGCGTAGAAGAGCAAGAGCGGCAGCCCCACCAACACGAAGGGAATGCCGAAGTCCGGGTTGAGATAGGTGATGCGCGACGCCCCGCCGCCCAGGAACTCGCCCAGCGATCGAATGAGGTTCTTTGCCGTCCAGCAAACGACGGCGAAGAGGATGGTGCGCAGGACGAACTCGCAGTCCTTGCCGGTCAGGCGCGGGAAGAGCGGGTAGACGAGGAGAAAGCAAAACGGCAATGCGCCGCGCAGCCACTCCGCGGGAGAGACGCCGTTGCTCAAGGCGATGGGCAGCGAGACGCCGATGGAGAGGAAGAAGAGGACCAGCGCGATGGAGGGCACGCGGCCGATCCGTTCGTCGCGGCGCCGGATGCGGGCGATCAACGCGAAGAGGCAAAAGGCTCCGAACGCCGCCGCGAAAAAGACGCTGAAGAAGGAGATCTGGTCGGGCACGAGCGGCAACAAGCCCGCGGCCGCCATGGTCAACAGCCACGCGAAGCGGACGCGGGCCGGAAGGCTTTTTCGCTGCGCGTTCAGGCTCAACTCTCTCCGTCTTCGCCTTGGAATTCGGGCATGGTGGCGTGGCCTTGGTGCGAGACGCCGGCGCCGCGGAGCACCGTCGAAAGCGTTCGCCAGAGAATGCGCGCGTCGAGCCACAGGCTCCAGTTCTCGACGTACCAGACGTCCAGGCCCAGCCGCGTTGGCCAGGTCGAGGCGTTGCGGCCGTTGACCTGCGCCCAGCCGGTGAGGCCGGGCTTGACCAGGTGCCGCCGTGCTTGATTCGGGCTGTAGCGGTTCAAATACCTGGGCAGCAACGGGCGCGGGCCCACCAGGCTGAGGTCGCCGCGCAAAACGTTCCAGAGCTGCGGAAGCTCGTCCAGGCTGGTCTTGCGCAAGAACGCGCCCAGCCTGGTTAGGCGCTGCTCGTCGGACTCGGCGCCGGCGCGCATGGTGCGAAACTTCACCGCTTGGAAAAGCTTTCCGAACCGTCCGGGACGTTCCTGCTTGAAGAGCACCGGGCCGCCGTCGAGCGCCGCGATGGCCAGCGCGGTCGCGCCCATCAAAGGGCTCAGCGCCAGCAGCCCGGCGGCCGCGAAGCTGCGATCGAAGAGGCCTTTGACGAGCCCCGGAAGTCCGCGCTGGACGTGCGGCGGCGACGGCAGCTGCCGCAGGATCTGCAGATACTTCTCCGCCAGCGCCGTCCGTCCGGCGTTGGCGCGAACCCACGGCAGCCCCGCTTCGCCCAATTGCCGCCGCAGGTCCGGATCGTCCGCCAGCTTGCGGATGGCCTCGGCCAGCTCTGCCGGCCGCTCGGGCTGCACGAACACACCGGCCCGCGCCTCGTCCACCACCAGCTTCCGGGCGATGCCGTCGATGGCCAGCACGGTCGGCTTCGCGCAGGCCATGTAGTCGAAGACCTTGTTGGGATAGACGGTGCGAAACGTCGGGTTGTCCTGCAGCACGGCCAGCCCCGCGTCCGCGGCGGCGACGATGGCCGGCATCTCGGCCTTGGCCTGCGGGCCGTGGAAGACGATGTTGGTCAAGCCGTCAGCTTGCTTCTGCAGCTCCTCGCGCTGCGGACCGTCGCCCGCGCAGGCGATCAAGATGTCCGGCCGATCGCGCAGCAGCTTCGCCGCCTCGACCAGCTGCAGCAGGGCGTTGGCGCGGCCATGAGCGCCTGCGTAAAGAAAGACCTTGCGATCTCCCCAGCCCAGCCGCGCGCGCGTCGCTGCCGTATCGCCCGAGGGCATGAAGGCTTCGTCGGCGCCGTTGGGGACGAAGACGATCTTGCTCTCGGACGCGAGCCCGCGCTTCACCAGGTCATCGCGAAATGCTGGCGTGAGCACGTTGATGCAGTCGGCGGCGCGGCAGGCCCAGCGCTCGAGAAGATACAAAGCCTTCGTCAGCGGCGAGCCAGCGGAGAGTACGCCCGTCGTCACCGCGCTCTCCGGCCAGAGATCGCGAATCTCGAACACCAGCGCGGCCGGCTTGAAGCGCAGCCGCGCGGCGATGAAGCCCGGCAGCGGATTGAGCAGCGGCGGCGAAGTGGCGATCACCACGTCCGACTTGCGCTCGAGCAGCGCCGCCACCGAAGCGGCCGCGGTGAAGCCCGAAAAAGCGATCATCCGGCTGACGGAGCTGCTGCCTTCGAAGCGCGGCGTGAAGCAGCGGATGACGTTCACCTGCCCGTCTTTCTCGCGCGTCAGCAGCCGGCCCTTGTACTTGCCGGGGACCTCTCCGCTGGCGTAGTCGGCCGTGCCGGCCAGCACCGTCACCTCGTGGCCCGCGGCCGTCCAGATGCGCGCCAGCTCGTTGAAGCGCGAGCCGCCGCTCTTGCCGGGCTGCAGGTAGTACTGGTGGACGACGAGGATCTTCACGGCACCTCGAACGAGAGCGGTCCTGCCTGCCACAGCTTGCCCCGCACCTCCACTTCGGGACGGCCGGGCGCGAGAATGGTGACCAGCACCGCCGGCAGTGTAGCGCGCAGCCGCACCACCAGCGACGGCGCCGCGGCCCGCTCGAGATAGCGCCGCGAGATCCAGCCGCGGACAGGCAGAAGGCTTCCCGCGCGGACGTCGCCCGCATGCCCATGGACGCGCAGCGAATAGGGCCCAGCCGGCGTCTGCAGCAGCAGTCCGTCCGGCAGCTCTTCGTAGGGATACGGCGTGCAGAGCCACTGCAGCCGCAGATCGTGCTCGCCCTGCCCCGTGAGCCGATCTACCACCGCGCAGACGTCTCCTTTGAGATGCACCTCTCGCGAATGAATGACGCCGAGGCGCTCATAGCCAGAGTGCTCGCCGGCGACGCTGTCGTTTGCAAATCGTGTGAGCTCGGCGCGCGTGCGAAAGACGCTGCTGAAGCGGCGCTGGCGGACCATCTGCTCGCGGCCGTCGACCTGGACGGTGTTGTGGCTCTCGGTGCCGTGCAGGTGGCGGTACATCCGCTCGTCGGCGTAGCAGTAGGCGCCGCCGTCGGCCGCGATCTCCACTCCTTTGTACGTCAGCCCCACGTGCAGCTGATCGAGGTCCGCATAGCGCTCGCGCACCGTGCCGCAGCGGAAGGTCACCATGGTGTCGTCCGCGCGGAGGATGTGATGGCCGCGCTCGAACGAAACGGACTCGAGAGGCTGCCGCCGCAAGCGCCGCTCCGCCGCGCCAAAGAGCCAGAGCGCCTGCTCGTCCCACGGCCCGCTCTCGTACAGCCGCTCTTCCCGTGCCGCCGCGGCCGCCTGCAGCGAGGGCCGGAAGTCCTCGAAGGCGCACTGCGAGAGCGGCAAGAAGCGCGAGCCGTCGTTGGCGCCAAAGTTGGGCAGCCGCCCATTTGCCTGCTCGTGCGCGGCGAGAAAGCGCGTGGCGCGCTCGATGGCGGAGGTCCATTCAGCCGGAGCGCGCACCAGCGCAGCCGCGAAGACATATGCATCCAGCACCACGCGCTGGTAGTTGTGCGAATCCTGCAGCGACGATCCGTCCGGCGCGATCTGCCGCGACGCCTGCTTCGTCAGCGTCTCCATCGCCAGCGCCCGCCAGGTCAGCGCCTTCGGATGCAGCGGCAAGGCCAGCGCGGCCACCAGCAGCCCGACCGCTTCGGAGATGAGGTGGTTGTTGGAGACGCTCCTCGAAACGAACTCGAAGTGGCGCTCGAGGTGCAGCGCGCCTTGAGCAATGGCTTGCGGCGGCGCCAGCCGCTCGTCCTGCAAACTGGTGGCGGCGAAGAGCCAGGAGATGAGCCGCAGCGCAATCTCCTGCCCCGAGCCCCAGTGGATGCCGCGCGGAAAGGCATTCTCGGCGATGAACCTGCGCACCTGCGAAGCCATCGCTTCCTGCAGCTCGGAGCGGCGCCCGGGCAGCAGCACCGCCGCGCGGACCATGGCGTAGAAGTGGGCGAAGCGCGCCGGCTCCCAGGCGATCTTGATGTCGCCGTTGCGGGCGGACATGGCGCGAGACCAGTGGACGTCGCGCGGCCAATGACGGCCGGTCAGCGCGTCGCGGTGCCAGTCGATGGGGTCGCCGCAGTCGAGCGGCAAGTGTCCGAAGGCGAGGATGCGGCCGCGCCCGGCCTGCAGCGCCAAAGATTCGAGGCGAGCCAACGCCGGCGCATCGTACAAGCCGTCCAGCGCCGGGGGCTTGGGCAGCGGCAAGAAGGTGAGCGGCCCCGGCGGCGGCGCGGCCGCGATTGCATCGCGAGCCGCCAAGAGCCCGCTGCGATTCTCGAGCTCCCAGCGAGCGCGGAAGACCGCCGAGCTTGCGCCGATCTCGCGCACCTCCTGCAGCAGCGCCGACAGCTTCGGCTCATCGGGCGCGGAGACCTCGGGGACAGAGTCTCGGACGGGCGCTTGAAACACCTGCGACCAGCTCTCGACGCAAAGCACCTTCCACACCCGCGCGAACCAGTGCGGCGCGTTCTGGTTGTCGAGCAGCGCTTCCAACGCCTTGGGCTTCCACAGCCCGCGAGCCTTGGAAGAGAGCAGCGTCTCGCGGACGAAGCCCAGGTGCGGCCCGCGCAGCCACGCCTCGGCCGGCGTGTCGAAGCCAACCTTGCGGCGATGGAGAACTTCGGGCGGCAGCACGTCGGCCACCGCCTGCCGCAGCAGCCATTTGCTGGCGCCGCCGCGAAACTTCTGATCGAAGCGGCAGCGGAAGGCGAACTGCACCAACCGCTTGTCGGCCAGCGGCACGCGCGATTCGAGCCCGTGCGCCATGCTCATCCGGTCGTCTTGATGAAAAAGCCCCGGCAGATACGTCAGCGCGTCCCAATGCATCACCTTATCGGCCGGGTCCAACGCGGGAGAGCGCGCGACGAAGTCTCGGAACTGCGCGCGGCAGCTCTCGCGGGAGACGGCTTCGCCCTCGATGAGCTCGCGCCAGCCCTCTTCGGGAACCGCCGCGAAGTTGCCGAAGTAAGCCTCTCGCCAGTCGGTCAGGTTGCGCGCGCTCGTCAAGATCCTCCGCAGCGTCTTCGGCTCCTTCGCCGCGGCCGAGAGGTTGCCGCCGCGCGACCGCATCATCCCGCGCGCCACCCGCAGCGGATGCACCAGCGCATAGCGCGCATAGCCGCCGAAGATCTCGTCGGCGCCCTGCCCGCCCAGACACACCTTCACTTGCGAGCCGGCCAGCCGCGCGACCTCCCACATGGGAAACATCGCCGCGCCAATCACCGGCTGGTCCTGCTGGAAGAGCAGCTTTGGCAGGTCCTGGGGAAATCTCCGCGAATCGTACGTCGTCAGCTGCAGCTCGAGCCCCAGCGCCTTGGCCGCGGCCTCTTGAAACGGCCGCTCGTCGATCACCCCAGAGTCCGAGAAGTGCACGCCGAAGCAGGTGGGCCGCTGGCCGTTGCGCACCGCGAAGGCCGCCGCGGCCGTCGAGTCGATGCCGCCGCTGAAGAACGCGCCCACCGGCACGTCCGACATGAGCTGATCGCCGACCACCAGCGACAGCTCGGCGCGCAGCGCTTCGATGGCCTGCGCATCGGCCGGCCCGCCGCCAAACTCTTCGATGCGAAAGTAGCGGGAGTGCTTGCGCCCGCCGCGATCGACCGTGATCTGCTCGCCCGGCAGCAGCTGCCGCACCGCGCGCAGGAACGTCCGCTCGAAGAGCGGCGTATGAAAGTGCAGGTATTGATTCAATGCCTCGGGATCCAGCTCGCGCGGCATCGACGCGCACTGCAACAGCGCCTTCATCTCGCTGGCAAAGAGCAGCCGCTGGCCGTCGTCGAAGTAGTAGAGCTGCTTGACGCCCAACTGATCGCGCGCCAACAACAGAGCCTTCGCGGCTCGATTCCAATACGCGAACGCGAAGATGCCGCTCAAGGCCTCCAGCGGCCTGGAAGCCTCCAGGTGCCGCAGCAGCGTCTCGGTGTCGCTGTGCCCGCGATACTCGCCGTCGCGAAGCTGCAAGTGATTGTAGAGCTCGCCGTTGTAGGTCAGGACGCCTTGCGAGCCCTCCATGGGCTGCGCGCCCAGCGGCGACAGTTCGACGATGGCCAGCCGCCTATGCCCGAAGCCGATAGGCCCCTCGACGAAGAAGCCCTCCCCGTCCGGCCCGCGGTGCGCCAGGGCCCGCGTCATCCGCTCGAGCAGCGGGCGGTCGACCGGCCGCGATGGGTCCGCGTAGTTGTAGATGCCGGCGATGCCGCACATGGAGCGCCTGATATGCCGCCGCCCGAGCGCGCGCGGCAAGCCGAAACATGCTAGCTAACCCGCGCGATGGCGAAGCGACGAATCATCGTGCTGGGCGCCGGCGGGTTCGCTCGCGAAGTGGCCTGGCTCATCGGCGACATCGGCGGCGATCTCGAGTTCATCGGCTTCGCCGTCAGCGACCTGTCGAAGCTCGGTCCCCACGACAGCACGGACCGCGTCCTGGGAGACCTCGACTGGCTGCGCGGCCACCAGGATCGCTTCGAGGGCCTGGCGCTGGGCATCGGCAACCCCGCGGTCCGCCTGCGCCTCCCCAAGGAGCTCGATTTCGGCGACGACCGCTGGCCGCCGCTCGTCCACCCGTCCGCCCACTTCGACCGCAAGAGCTGCAAGGTCGGCCCGGGCGTCCTGCTCTGCGCCAACGTCATCGGTACCGTCAATCTCGACTTCGAGCCGTTCTCGATGCTCAACCTCTCCTGCACCGTCGGCCACGAAGCCCGCATCGGCCGCGGCTCGGTGCTCAACCCCACGGTCAACGTCTCGGGCGGCGTCAACATCGGCGAAGGCGTGCTCGTCGGCACCGGCGCTCAGCTTCTGCAGTACACGGTCATCGGAGACGGCGCGACGGTGGGCGCCGGCGCGGTGGTCACCAGGGACGTCCCGCCCGGAGCGACGGTGATAGGCATGCCGGCAAAACCCAAATGAAGAAGCGAATCCTCCTTTCGGTTCCGCACATGGGCGGCAGCGAAGAGAAGTACGTGCGCGAGGCCTTCGCCTCCAACTGGCTCAGCACCGTCGGCCCGCAGATCGACGCCTTCGAGCAGGAGTTCGCCGCCAAGGTGAACGCGCCCGCCGCGGTGGCCCTGGCCAGCGGCACGGCCGCCATGCATCTGGGCTTGCGGCTTCTGGGCGTCGGCCCCGGCGACGAGGTCTTCGCGCCAACGCTCACCTTCGTCGCCAGCGTCAACCCCATCATCTACCAGGGCGCGCTGCCGGTCTTCATCGACTCGTCCAAAGACACCTGGAACATGGACCCCGCGCTGCTGGCCGAAGCGCTAGAGCAGCGATCGCGGCAAGGCAAGACTCCGAAGGCCGTCGTCGTCGTGCACCTCTACGGTCAGAGCGCCGACCTGGCGCCCATCTTGGAGGTGTGCGCGAAGCATGGCGTGCCGGTGCTGGAAGACGCCGCCGAGGCCTTGGGCACGCTCTACCACGGCCGCCAGGTGGGCACCTTCGGCGAGGTGTCGGCCTTCTCCTTCAACGGCAACAAGATCATCACCACCACCGGCGGAGGCATGCTGGCCGCGCGGCCCTCGTGGGTGGACAAGGCGCGGTTCTGGTCGACGCAGGCCCGGGACGTGGCGCCGCACTACCAGCACTCGGAGCTGGGCTACAACTATCGGCTGAGCAACGTGCTGGCGGCAGTCGGCAGAGGTCAGCTGGAGGTGCTCGACGAGCGCGTCCAGAAGCGAAGAGCCATAGCCTTTCGCTATCGAGATGCCTTTTACGATATTCCCGAGCTATCGCTCATGCCGCAGGCTTCCTATGGTCTGCACACCAATTGGCTGAGCTGCTTTCTGGTGGAAGACGCCATCGGCCGCGACAACCTGCTGCAGGCGCTGGACGCGGCCGGCATCGAATCGCGGCCGGTGTGGAAGCCCATGCACCTGCAGCCGCTCTTCCAAGGATTGCACTGTTACGGTGGCGCGGTGGCCGAGGATTGCTTCCGGCGCGGCATCTGCCTGCCCAGCAGCAGCAGCCTCAGCGAAGAAGATCAGGAGCACGTCATTGCCGCGGTCCGGGCAGCAGCTGGGAAGCAGCCAAAGTCCGGCCCGGCCACCAGGTGATCCCCAGCTGCCACTTCCAGGTCGGCACGTCGCCCCCGAAGTTCAGGTTGTAGCGTTTCGCCAGCTCGACCGACCAGTCCACGTCGAACTCGCGGAAAGAATGCAGCCCGCGAAAGCCCATGCCAATTTCGGCGTCCTCGTCCTCGCGGAGGTGGACGAAGTCGTTGAAGTAGCGATCGTTGCGCAGCACCCGCTCGAACCAGATGCCGGCGCGCCCGCGCTGGTAGAACCAATCCACCGCCGCATACTCGCTGTCGGCCTGCGGCCCGATGCCCGCGCCCAATGACTGCCCGCCGTTGGTGTAGCCCTGCCGCTCGTCGAAGTGCGTGTAGAAGATGGGCGTAGCGCGCGTCGGGTCGGGCACCGGCTTCTGCAGCGTGTTCGTCTCCTCGGCCACGAAGCGCACCCAGTGGCTGCCGAACGCGAGCATCTTCTGCATGCCGAACATGTACGAAGACGAGTGCCCCGGATCCTGCACGTAGTCCTCGAAGTCCTGGCCGTAGTCGTCGCGGGCGAACTCGCCGTAGATCTCCAGCTGCGCCGAGGGAAACACCCAGCGCGCGTAGACCGACCCGAGCTGGTTGTCGTTCGAATTGTTTTGATAGCCCACGCCCTCGAAGAGCCGGGTGAAGTAGTCGCCGGCGGGCAAGCCTTCGGGCGGAATGCGGTCCACGAACACGCGCGTCGCCCCGATGAAGAGCCCGGGGATCCAGCGCGGCTCGTAGTTGAACATGATCGCCGAGAGCAGGCGCCGGTTGCGCGTTGGATCGTCCACGAAGTAGTCCGACTGCTTGAGCCGGCCCTCGACGATCTGCACCTCCAGCCAGCCTATCCAGATGTCCTGCGGCTTCGAGGTCCCGAGGAAGAAGTGGGGAAAGCCGGGGCCGCTGTTGGTCATCAAGAGCGAATTGCGCGTGCCCGGCCCCCACCAGAGGTTCTCGGTAGCGAAGCCCACCGCCATGTTGAAGAGGTCCGCGCGCACGTAGCTCTGCCCGGGATCGATGGTCGAGAACGAGCCTGGGCCCATGCGCAGCGGCAGGTCGATCTGGCCGTTGTTGAACGGGTTGGCATAGGGCGAATATCCGGGCAGCGTGTTGGGCGGCGCGTAGAAGCTTCGGTTCTGCTGCCAGGCCACCACCGGGGCGAACGCGGCCGAGAGGAACTTCCAGCGCAGCCGGAAGCCGCCGTCGAGCTCGGTGGAGAGCCCGCGGCCCTGCCACAGCGCCCCATCGTTGCGATCGTCGGCGTAGCCGCTGTTGAAGTAGCTGCGCGACTCGAGCGGCAAGAATTCCAACAGAGGCTTCAGGGTCTCTTGCAGCACGCCCGGATGCGGCGCCAGGTCCGAGCAGAGAAAGCCTTCGGTGTGGCCGGACCAGCGGCGAAAGAGCTCGGGCTGCACCGGCGCCGCGCCCGTCAACTCGGCCAGCCGCAGCAGGTCTTCGCGCGGGCTGCCGATGGGCCCTGCGGCGACCTCCAGGCACTCCGCGCTCGCGCCCGCGGCGACCAGCAGGAGCAGCGCCAGCAGCTTCACTCGTCTTCCCGCAAGAGGCCCTTTACGTAGCCCGGCCCATACCGCCAGGCGAGGCCCAGGAGCAGCCCGGCCAGCGCCCCCAGCGCCACGATGAAGAGCCGCTTCGGCCGCGTGCGGTACGTGGGCAGCACCGGCGCGTCCAACACCTGGAAGGTCGAGACGTCGCGCGCCTGGTTGCTGCGGGCGGCCTCCATGCGCTCCATGGTGATGATCACCGACTGCTCGTAGAACTTGCGATCCAGCTCCAGCTGAATCCAGCGGGCGCGCAGCGCGGGGATGGCCAGCGCGGGCGGGAACAGCTCCGCGGTCTGGCCCTTCTGCCCTTCCGACAGCGTCTTCTCCTTCTCCGCCAGGACAGCCAGCACCCGCCGCAGCTGCACCGCGCTCGACTCGCTGCTGGAGGTGAAGCCCTTGGCGTACGACAGCTCCAGCTCCTTCGCGACCTGCTGCGCGCGCAGCGTGGCGATCTGGCTCACCACCGCCTTCGCCTGCTCGTCGATCTGGACCACCTTGTTCTGCTCCTCGAACGCGCGCACCGAAGCTTGCGCTTTTGCAGCTTGCGTCCGCAGATCGAGCAGGTGCGCGTCGAGGAAGAGCACCTCTTCCGAGGCCGAGGTGCGGTCGACGCGGCGGAAGGTGTCGTTGCCGAACTCGCCGAAGTAGGCCGCCATGGCCTGCGCCTGCGCGGGGTCCTTGTCCTCGCAGGTGAGGATCACCACGTCGCCCTTGGTCTGCACCCGCACCGCGCAGTGCTTCCACAGCTCCTCGCGCGCCAGCTCCAGGTACTTCTCGTTGTAGCGCTTGCGCAGGTCGAACTTCTCGATCACAGCGTCGGTCACCGAGTCGCTCTGCAGCACGGCCGCGACGCGATCGGTGTCGCTCGAAGGCAGCCCCGGCAGCGCCGCGCCCAACTCGCGCAGCTCGCTCGCGCCCTGCCCCATCAGGCCCGAGGGCGAGCGCTTCAGGGTCACCACCGCCAGCCGCGCGGTGAACCAGCTGGGAGCGAAGATCGCATAGAGACTCGCCAGCAGCAGCCCGGCGAGGCCGCAGGAGAGCACTCCGCGAACGTCGGCGCGCTCGAGCTTCACCTTCGCGCCGCCAGCACCAGCGCCGCGCCGCTCAGGATGATGCCCACGCCGGCCAGCACCAGCTGGACGATCTCGGGCCGCGAGAACTCGCGCTCGGGCACGATGATGGTGTCGCCCGGGCTCACCACTTTCTTCTCGCTGGCCGACGTGACCTTGCCTTCGGCGCTGATCATGTGCGCCTCGGAGAGCGGCCGCGCCAGCCGCGTGGGCCCGCCTGCCGCCGCGATGTACTCGTCGAGCGTGAAGCGCGGGTTGTACGGCAGCGAGCCGGGCTTGAAGACCGCGCCCTCCACCAGCACCGCCCGCCGCTTGCCGGGGACGATGAGCGTGTCGCCCGCCAGCACCGGCTTGTCCGCGCTGGCGTCGTGGTTCGTCACCAGGGCTTCCAGATCGACGTCGGTCGCGTTCCCGTCCGCGTGCAGCAAGGCGCTGCGCCG
>DATBAA010000788.1:0-5306 GCA_036271755.1 Myxococcales bacterium
GCCCAAGCCGGATCCGGTTGCCCCGCCCGCGGGAGCTGCAGCTGGAGCTGGAGCTGGAGCAGCTCCGGCGCAGCCGCCAGGAGCGCCTCCGCAGCCGCCGGGTGCCGATGCAGCGGCGCAGGCTGGCGGGGCGGGCGACGCGGCTTCGCAAGCTCAAGGTGCCGCGGGCGGAGCCGATGCCGCTTCGCAGGCGCAGGGCGCGGCCGGGGCAGCTGGCGATGCCGGCGGCGCGGCTCAGGGCGCGGCTGGCGGAGCAGCAGGCGCAGCTGGCGATGCAGGTGGAGCAGCTGGCGCGGCTCAAGGCGCCGCAGGTGGAGCAGGTGCGGCTGGCGGAGCGGCGGGTGCGGCGGGAGACGCCGGCGGCGGTGTCGCTGGCGCTGCGCAAGGCGCGGCTGGTGGGGCTGGTGGCGCTGCGCAAGGCGCCGGTGGCGGAGCTCCTCAAGTTCCTGGCGCGCCCGCGACACCCGGCGCTCCCGCAACTCCGGGTGCTTCAGCAGCTCCCGGGGTCCCTGCAACGCCCGGCGCTCCTGCGACTCCGGGCGTTCCGTCCGCGGCGGGTCCGGCTGTTCCCGGTGCGCCCGCGGCTCCTGGCGCACCGGCCGCTCCCAACCTCCCAGGCGCCTCAGCTGCCGCGGCTCCGGCAGTTCCCGGCGCACCGGCTGCACCAGGCGCGGCTGTTCCTGGCGCTCCCGCTGCGCCCGGGGCTCCGGGAGCTCCTGCCGCGGCCTCTGCGGGCACGCCCGCGGCAGGCGGGACCGCGTCGTTTGCCGCGCCCTCGACTCCCGGCGCGCCGCTCGACCCCACGGCCACGCAGCCGCCCGGCGTTCCGTCCGCGCCCGCCGCTCCAACGCCGGGCGTTCCCTCCGGCACGCCGCTCGACAAAGCCGCGGGTGGCGCACAGCAGGCCGAGCTGGCCGCGAACTATCCGGGACAGACCGCCGCGCAGACCGCTGCCGGCGCGGCTCCCAGCGGCGTGACCGGCGCGGCGGGCACGGGCCTCGGCGTCGCAGGCACCGCGGCCTCCACCGCCGGCACGGCTTCAGATGCGGCAGCGAAGCCGGGCGACACGGCGGCGAGCGCAGGCTTGGGCGCCGCGGTCAGCGCGGCCCCCGGTCCAGCCGGCGCCGCCGCGGCCGGCGCGAAGACGGCCTCTACCGCGCAGGACATCCCGGAGGACGCATCGTTCCGCGCCAAGGACACCGCGACCGGCGCGGCCACTGGCGCGGCTTTGAACACCGCCGCCGGAGGAAAAGCCGCCGACGCCGTGGGCACCGCACAGGACGCGCAGAGCCAGGCCACCTCGGCCGGACACGACGCCGACAGCGCGAAGGACTCCGCGAAGCAGGCCTCCGACGCGGCAGACTCCGTGAAGAGCAAAGACGACGGAGTGAAGGAATGAAGACGCGCCGCGCCGTCGGAATCGAATGTGTACTCCTTGACTCCGCCCGGGAATTCTTCAAAACTGCGCGGGCCCCTCACCTTGAGCAAAGTCCTTCGCGAGAATTCGTTCTCGTAAGGTAGCGGAACGTCTTCATGCCCAAGCACCAGGTCATTCGCGACGTCGGCCAGAGCCTGCTCGGCGTTCTCCGCGCCGAGCTCTCGTCGGCGAAGAGCAAGGCGAAGGCCGTCCTGAGCGCGCCCACGGCCGAGGCGATGAAGAAGAACGCGCCCTGCCTGCTCCTCTACCTCTACGACCTGCGCCCCTCGTACGAGGTCCGCACCAACGAGAACTGGCACCTGGAAGAAGAAGTCACCGACGAGAAGGGCGAGACGTACGTCATCCGCTACGCCCGCCCGCTCGACATGGGCCTGCACTTCCTGCTCACCGCTGCCGGCGAGGACCTCGCCGAAGAGCACGAGATCCTCGCGCTGGGCATGCGCGCTTTTCTCGATCATCCGCGGCTCTCCGGGGAAGCAATCGTGGGGGACTCGCTGTTCAAGGGCGAGACCATTCCCATTGGCTTCGACGACACCTTCACGCAAGCGACGGCAGCCAGCGTCTTCGGCGGCCTGGGCCAGGCGCCCAAGCTGGCGGTCGGCTACCGCGCCGACGCGCGGCTCTTCTCTGGACGCGAGCTCGGGCGCAGCAGGCGCGTGCGCGAGCGGCACATCGATGTTTTCGACCCCCTTCGTCCACCCCCGGGCAGCGTCAGCGCCAAGGAGCTGGGAGTGGAAGCAAAGCCACCGAAGATCGTGGCCACCAAGAAGTAAGGAGCACCACCTTGGCGAGCAGATCTGCACAGCAGCAAAGGCAATCTCCCACGCGAGGCCGCCTCCCTTGTGCGGCCTCCACCCACCGAACGTAGAGGAAACACTCAATGGCTACTTCTTATCTGTCCCCTGGCGTGTACATCGAGGAAGTCGATCGCGGTTCCAAGCCCATCGAGGCTGTGGGAACGTCGACGGCAGCGTTCATCGGCGAGTCTTCCGTTGGCCCCACCAACGAGGCCGTGCTGGTGACGAACTGGGCGCAGTTCACCCGGACCTTCGGCGACTTCGCTCACTCCACCATCCTCGCGCACGCCGTCTACGGGTTCTTCAACAACGGCGGCACCAAAGCATTCATCTGCAACGTCTCGGGCAAGACCGTGACCGCCGAGCAGGCGGCCAAGGAAGCCGAGAAGAAGGACGCTGAGGCCAAGAAGGCTGCCGAAGGTGGCAAGCCTGCAGCGCCCGCCGCTGCCGCTCCGCCGGCTCCCGCCGCCGTGAACCCCGGCCTCTACATCGGCAAGGACGAGGGTCCTGGCCGCCGCACCGGCCTCAACGTCTTCAACGACATCTCCGAGATCTCGTTGGTGGCGGCCCCCGGCCAGTCGGACCCGGCCATCCAGGACGCGGTCATCTCGCACTGCGAGAACAACAAGTACCGCTTCGCCATCCTCGACGCCGCCGAAGAGCTCGGCCGCGACGGCATCGCCAAGATGCCCAAGCCGCGCGACTCGCAGTACGCCGCCTACTACTTCCCCTGGATCCAGGTCTACGATCCGGAGAAGGGCAACATCTTCGTTCCGCCCTCCGGCCACGTCGCCGGCGTCTACGCCCGCTCTGACTCCGAGCGCGGCGTGCACAAGGCTCCCGCCAACGAGATCGTCCGCGGCGCGCTGGGCCTCAAGTACAGCATCTCCCGCCCGGAGCAGGACTTCATGAACCCGCGCGGCATCAACTGCATCCGCAACCTGGGCGACCGCGGCATCCGCGTCTGGGGAGCGCGCACCGTCTCCAGCGATCCGTCCTGGCGCTACATCAACGTCCGCCGCCTGTTCCTGATGATCGAGCAGTCCATCGAGATCGGCACGCAGTGGGTGGTGTTCGAGCCGAACGACGAGACGCTCTGGAAGCGCGTCAACCGCAACATCAGCGCCTTCCTGCTCCGCATCTACAACTCCGGCGCGCTCATGGGCAAGACGCCGGAAGAGGCGTTCTTCGTCAAGTGCGACTCGGAGACCAACCCTCCTGAAGTCGTCGACGCGGGCCAGATGGTTTGCGAGATCGGCATCGCCCCGGTGAAGCCGGCGGAATTCGTCATCTTCCGCATCGGCCAGATGGCCGGCCAGTCGAAGTAACCAAAGTTCCCTTTTTGTAGTGGAAGCCCGGAAGTCGATTCCGGAATGCATTGCACCAGGCCCGTAAGGCCTCAACACCGGAGAGTCACATGCCCGTTCAATGGACGCGCCAAAAGCTGCAGGGAAGCACCAAGACCCAGGGTGACCCGAACCAGGCTCACCGCTTCACCGTCGAGTGCGACGGCGTCACCATCGGCGGTATCCACACCGTCAGCGGCCTCGAGCACGAGACCGAGACCATCGAGTACCACGATGGCGACAACGGGACGACGCAGTTCCGCCCCGGCCGCCAGAAGCAGGGCCGCATCAAGCTCATCCGCCACTTCAGCGCCACCAAGGAGTTCTTCGACTGGCGCAAGACGGTGGTGGACGGCAAGGTGGCCCGCAAGTCGCTCAGCATCGTCATGCTGGCCGACGACGGGACCGAGGCCATCCGCTACAACCTGTACGAGTGCTGGCCGACCAAGTACACCGGGCCGGACCTCAACGCGCTCAGCAGCCAGAACGCCAACGAGACGCTCGACATCGCCTTCGAAACGTTCGAGATGAAGTAGACCTGACGGCTTTCACAGCGTGAGGCTGTCCCTTGGCCCCGAGTGTTTCCTTGCGAAGCGCTCGGGGCTAAGGTCATCACAGGCAGCAAACCAGCACGAGCAGGAGCTCTACCCCGATGGCGTTCAAGACCGAGTTCGAGTTCACGCTTCCCAAGGGATACGTCGACGATTCCGGCAACCTGCACCGCAAGGGCGTCATGCGCCTCGCGACCGCCAAGGACGAGATCATCCCGCTGCAAGATTTTCGCGTGAAGAACAACCGCGCCTACCTGGTCATCATCCTGCTCTCCCGCGTGATCGCGAAGCTGGGCGATCTCAAGGAGGGCGAGGTGAACCCCGGCATCGTCGAGAACCTCTTTTCGGCCGACCTCTCGTACCTGCAGGAGTTCTACCGGCAGATCAACGAGAGCGGCACCGCCAACGTCGGCGCCAAATGCCCCAGCTGTGGACAGGAGTTCCAGGTCGACATCGGCACTGGAGCAGTGGCGCTGGGGGAATCGTAAGCTACCCGCTGGACAAGCTCTCCGGCGAGGTAGCGTATATCGCGTATCATTTCCATTGGGGCATGGACGACATCATGGAGATGGAGCACGCCGAACGGCACATGTGGATCCGCGAGATCTCGGAGATCAACAAGCGGATCAACGAAGCATCCAAGGGCCCGGACACCAGCGGGTCTTTCTAGGAGCCTGGTATGAGCAGCTTGTACAAATCACCGGGCGTCCACATCGAGTCTGCGGCGGATCGCTACGTCGCGCTCGACGCGGTGGAGACCGGCGTCACCGCCTTCCTGGGCGTCACCGCGCAGGGTCCGCGCAACGAGCCCACGCGCGTCGGTTCCTACGAGCAGTACGAGAAGATCTTCGGCGCGGGCGACGGCTTCATGGAGGCCTCGGTGCGCGGCTTCTTCGAGAACAGCGGCCGCACCGCTTACATCTTGAACGTCGCGCCGCGGGGTGGGCTCGACCCGACGCCCGACGACTTCATTGGCCAGCAGGGCATCGAGCCGCGCGGCCTGCAGGCGTTGGAGCACGTCGACCACGTCGATCTCATCGTCGCGCCAGACCTGATGCAGCACTACCGGCGGTCGGTGGGTTTCCCCGAGCGCAGCAACGTCCTGGCGGTGCAGCGGGCGATGGTCGACCACTGCGAGAAGATGCACGACCGCTTCTGCCTGCTCGATTCGATG
>DATBAA010000789.1:0-5490 GCA_036271755.1 Myxococcales bacterium
TGCAGGAGATCACCGGGCGGCGCGTCGAGCAGGCCGACCTGCGCCGGGTGCGGACCGTCAACGACGTCGTGGACATGGTCGAGCACTACCTGAAGAGCTAGCGTAGCCCTCGTGAACTTCGAGCTCGTCAGCCGGCATGCACAAGACAGCGTGGCCGCGGTTGGCGCCGGGGGGTCGCGCACCGCCGGCGAGCTGCTGGCCGACGTCGCCTCCGTCGCGGAGAGCTTGCCCGCGGGAGACAGGGTGCTGGTCGTCTGCGAGGATCGCTATCGCTTCGCGGTCTGCGTGCTGGCGGCGTGGCGCGCGGGCAGGGTGGTGGCGCTGCCGCCCAACAACCAGCCCGAGACCTTGGAGAGGCTGGGACGCGACGCGTTGGTGCTGAACGACCGCACGATGCCGCTGGGGAAACCCGCGCGCCCGCTGCCGCTGAGCTTCCCAGCCGATCGCGAGCTGGCCGTCGTCTACACTTCGGGCAGCAGCGGCGCGCCGGAGGCCTGGAGCAAGACGGCCGCGCAGCTCATCGGCGAAGCGCAAATGCAGGCGGAGCTGTTTCGCATCGGCCCCGGCGATCGCGTCCTCGCGACCCTGCCGTCGCAGCACATCTACGGCTTGCTCTTCGGGGTGCTGGTGCCGCTGTGCGCCGGCGCGGCCTTCGTGCGGGAGACGCCGCTGCATCCGGAGACGGTGGCCAAGGTGGCCGCGAACAGCCGTGCGTCGGTGCTGGTGACGGTCCCCGCGCACCTGCGGGCGCTGCTCGCCCAGGGTCCGCGGACGCTCCACTTCCGCCTGCTCTTCTCCTCGGGCGCGCCCTTCGACCCGCTGCTGATCAAGGACCTGCCGCTCATCGCGGACGAGGCGCACGAGATCCTCGGCTCGACCGAGACCGGCGGCATGGCCTCGCGGCAGCTGGGCGTCCACGAGCTCTTCCAGCCGCTTCCCGGGGTCGCCATTCAAGCCGGGCCCGGCGGCCAGCTGCTGCTCGAGTCGCCCTTTCTCGACGCCAAAGCCGAGCGCCCGTTCGAGAGCGCGGACCGCATCGAGCTGCTGGCGACCGGCTTTCGCCACCTGGGCCGGCTCGACGACGTGGTGAAGATCGGGGCCAAGCGGCTGGCGCTGTCGGACCTGGTGCGAGCGCTGCGGGCCGTCGAAGGCGTGGCCGACGCAGCGTTGCTGGCGGTGCCGGTGCCGAGCGCGCGCGGCCACGAGATCTGGGCGGCCGTGGCAGGCAGCGCGACGGTGCCGGCCATCCGCGAGGCGCTCTTGCGGCAGTTCGATCCGCTGCTGTTGCCGCGCCGGTTTCGCGTCGTCGAGCGGCTGCCCGCGAGCGAGAACGGCAAGGTCCCGCGCGCGAGCCTCCTGGACCTCTTCGAGCAGCGCGCCTTCATCCTCAACGAGCGCACGCGCGAGCAGACGGCCGCCGCCGAAGTGGTGGAGCTGGAGGGCGCCGTGCCCGCGGACCTCTACTGGTTTCGCGGGCACTTTCCCGGCCAGCCCATCCTGCCGGGCGTGGTGCAGCTGAGCCAGCTGGTGCTGGTGGAGTGCCAGCGGCTCTGGCCAGAGCTGGGCGGCCTGCGGCGGCTGTCGCGGGTCAAGTTCCAGCGGCCCATCGGCGCCACCGAGAAGCTCACGCTGCGGCTCACCCGGCAGCGCGAAAGCCAGTCGGTGAGCTACGAGCTCCTCGACGCAGGCCGCAAGAGCAGCACGGGGACGCTGGAGTTCAAATGACCTTCCGGCCCTGCGCGGTCATACCCACCTTCGACAACCAGACCACCATTCGCGCGGTGGTCGAGAAGGTCCGCGAGCACCTGGCGGACGTCATCGTGGTGGACGACGGCAGCGCTCAGCCGGGCCGGGAAGAGGTGGCGCGGCTGGCCCGCGACCGGCTGGTGCACGCGGTCCGGCGCGAGCAGAACGGCGGCAAGGGCGCGGCGGTGAAGACGGGCCTCAAGGCCGCCTACGATCTGGGCTACACCCACGCGCTGCAGATCGACGCCGACGGGCAGCATGAAGTGGCCGACATCGAGCGCTTCCTGGCCGCCGCGCGCGAGCAGCCAGAGGCGCTGGTCCTGGGCTGCCCCATCTTCGACGAGAGCGTGCCCAAGGGCCGCAAGATCGGCCGGCAGGTCTCGGTCTTCTGGACGTCCTTGGAGGTCGGCTCGCGCGCCATCCAGGATCCGCTCTGCGGCTTTCGCGTCTATCCGCTGGCGGCGGCGCTCCGGGCGGCGCGCGGCACGGGCGACCGGATGGAGTTCGACCCGGAGATCGCGGTGCGCATGGTGTGGGGCGGCGCGCCGACGGTGAATCTCACCACCAAGGTGCGCTATCCGCCGGGCGGCGTCTCGCACTTCCATCTCTTCCGCGACAACGTCCGCATCAGCTGGATGCACACGCGGATGGTGACGCTGGCCATCCTCCGGCTGCTCTTCTGGCCCTTCCGCTCGAAGAAGAAAGAGGACGCCGCCACCTGGCTGGGCACCGAGGAGACCGGCACCGTCTTCGGCATGCGCTTTTTGGTGCTGCTCTGCACCGTCTTCGGCCGCACGGCGGCGCGCCTCGCGCTCAAGCCCGCCATCCTCTACTACCTGGTCTTCGCCAAGACGGCCCGGCGCTGCTCGCGCGACTGGTTCATGCGCGTGCAGGGCCGCTGCACCTTGGGAATGATCTACCGCCAGTTCCTCAACTTCGCCGAGGTGGCGCTGGACCGCGTCTTTCTCTTGAAGGGCGAGTTCCACCGCTTCCAATGGGGCTCGCAGGGCTTTGAACAGCTGAGAAAGCTGCAGGCGGAGAAGCGCGGCGCCATCTTGCTGGGCGCGCACATCGGCAGCGTCGAAGCCATGCGGCTCATCGCCGACAACCGCAGCCTGCCGGTCAACGTCATCACCTACCGGGGCAACGCGCGAAAGCTGAACGCCGTCCTGCAGAGCATCAATCCGAAGGCGGTAGGGCGCTTCATCGAGCTGACACCCGGCGACGTCAGCGCGGTGCTGCGGGTGCGCGAGCTGATCGAAGCGGGCGAGCTGGTGGCCATTCTCGGCGACCGCGCCGACCTGGACCCGCACCAGGTCAGCGCGGAGCTCTTCGGCGCGCAGGCGCGGTTTCCCGCCAGCCTCTACGCGGTGGCCGCGGTGATGCACTGCCCCATCTACCTGACCTTCTCCATCTATCGCTCGCCCAACCGGTATGACTGCTTCTGTGAGCCGTTCGCCGAGAGCATCGACTTGCCCCGCGGCGGGCGCGACGAGGAGATAGCCCGGCAGGTGCAGCGCTACGCGCAGCGGCTCGAGCACTACTGCCGCCTCGCGCCGGACAACTGGTTCAACTTTTTCGATTTCTGGGGAGCGCGGCCGTGACCTCCGAACTGGAAGTGGGGCTGAATCGGCTGACCATCGAGCAGGTGCTCGCGCTCGCTCGCGGAGAGGCCGTGCCGCGGCTGCCGCGCGACGGGGCCTGGACAGCGCTGATCGAGCGCGGGGTCCAGTCGGTGCAGGAGAAGCTGCGGGCGGGCTCGACCGTGTACGGCGTCAGCACGGGCGTGGGCGACTCGGTGGTGAACGCCGTTCCGCCAGAGCTGGCCGAGCAGCTGCAAGCCAACCTCGTGCGCTTTCACGGCTGCGGCACGGGGCGCATCCTCTCCGAGCTGGAGTCGGCGGCGGTGGTGGCGGTGCGGCTGGCTTCGCTGAGCCGCGGCTGGTCGGCGGTGCGCCTGGAAGTGCTGCAGCGGCTCTGCGATCTGCTGCGCTTGCGGATTCTGCCCGCCATTCCCGCGCAGGGGTCGGTGGGCGCGAGCGGAGATCTGACGCCGCTCTCGTACGTGGCGGCGGTGGCCTGCGGAGAGCGCGAGGTGCTGGGCGGCGGCGAGGCGCTGCAAGCGCTGCGCGCCGCGAATCTTGCGCCTTTGAAGCTGCAGGCCAAGGAGGCGCTGTCTCTCATGAACGGCACCAGCGTGATGACCGCGCTGGGCTGCATCGCCTTCGAGCAGTCGCTGCGCCTCGCGCGGCTGGCCGCCAGCCTCACCGCCATGGCGTCCGACGTGACCCGCGGGAATCAAGCCCACTTCGACCCGCGCATCTTCCTGGCCAAGCCGCATCCGGGGCAGGCCGCCTGTGCCCGCTGGATCGCGCAGGACATCGGCTATGACGCCTCGAAACCGCGCAAGGTGGAGCGCGTGCAGGACCGCTACTCCATCCGCTGCGCTCCGCACGTCATCGGCGTGCTGCTCGACGCCGAGCCGTTCTTGCGGAGCACGCTGCAAACCGAGCTGAATGGCGCCGACGACAACCCCTTGATCGACCCCGAGACGGGCGATGTCCTGCACGGCGGCAACTTCTACGGCGGCCACGTCTGCCTGGCCATGGACCTGTTGAAGAACACCGTCGCCAACCTGGCCGACCTGATGGACCGGCAGATGGCCCTGATCTGCAACCCGGCCATGAACGAAGGCGGCCTGCCGGCGAATCTCGTCTTCGGCGCGGGCCCGGCGCATCACGGCTTCAAGGCGATGCAGATCGCAACCTCGGCGCTGGCGGCCGAAGCGCTCAAGCTCACCATGCCGGCCAGCGTCTTCTCGCGCAGCACCGAGTGCCACAACCAGGACAAGGTGAGCATGGGCACCATCGCCGCGCGCGACTGCCTGACCATCTTGGATTTGACCGAGACCGTGGCCGCCATCCACCTGCTCGCGCTCTGCCAGGCGGTCGACATCCAGAATGGCGAGGATTGCGGACCGCGAGCTCGCGAGCTGCACGCGGCCGTGCGGGCCTTCGTGCCGGCCAACACCGCCGACCGGCGCATGGACGGCGAGATCGCGGCGGTGCTCGCGGCGCTGCGCGGCGATCGGCTGCCGATCGGAGAGCGGACATGACGCGTTCGCGGGGAGATTCGCCGGGCATCTCCATCGAGCTGGAGGTGCCGTTCCACGACGTCGACTCGCTGCAGATCGTCTGGCACGGCCACTATCTCAAGTACCTGGAGGTGGCCCGCACCGCGCTGATGCGCTCGCGCAACCTCGACGTGGCCGAGATCGTCGCCGCCGGGTATCGCCAGGTGGTCATCGAGACCAAGTGCCGCTATGCCTTTCCGCTGCGCTACGCCGACCGCTTCCGGGTGGACGCCTGGTTTCGCGACGTGCAGAACCGCATCAACATCGGCTACGAGATCGTCAACCTGACCGAGAACCGGCGCGCGCTGCACGGGCACACCATTCTGGTCACCACCGACGCCGAAGGGCGCATGCTGCTGGAGACTCCCGATGCTCTGCTGCAGCGCCTTCGCTAGCCTTCTGCTGCTGGCCGCGCCGGTCTCGCTCGACTCATTGATGGCGCAGTTTCGCGCGCTGCCGGGCTTGCAAGCGAAGTTTCACGAGGTGAAGAAGCTGACGCTGCTCAAGGCGCCTTTGACGAGCGAGGGCAGCATCCACTTCGCGCCGCCGTCCACGCTGGTGCGGCGCACCACCGGCCCGGCGGAGTCGACGCTGGTGGTGGACGCGCACGA
>DATBAA010000790.1:0-1849 GCA_036271755.1 Myxococcales bacterium
GGCGAGGCCTTTGCCATGCTCGTCGAGCGCCACCAGCGCCAGCTCTACCGCCTGGCCATGCGCATGACCGGGTCGGAGGCGGACGCACAAGAGGTGCTGCAGGAAGCCTTCTTGAACGCCTACCAGAAGCTGCCCCTCTTCCGCGGCGAGGCGCAGTTCAGCAGCTGGCTCTATCGCATCGCGGCAAACAGCGCGCTCATGCGCCTGCGCCGCAAGCGCCGGGCGCCGGACGCGCTGGGCGAGCAGCCGCTCGAGCTCTCGGGCCCCCGCTTCTCCGCCGAAGGTCATCTGGAGCCCACCAGCAACAGCGACTGGTCGCAGCGCGCGGACGAGCGGATGATGAGCACGGAGCTCGGCTCGGCCATCGACAAAGCGGTGAAAGAGCTGCCGGAAGACTATCGAACCGTCTTCCTGCTCAAGGACGTAGACGGGCTCTCCAACGAAGATATCGCACACTCGTTGGAGCTTTCCGTACCCGCCGTGAAGAGCCGCCTGCACCGCGCCCGGCTGGCCCTGCGCGAGAAGCTGGGCGAGTTCTTTGACGCAGCCCCTCCCTCGGAATGACGGTCTTTTGCGAATCCGCTTAGCCGACGATGCATCTTTCTAGGAAGGTCGGTTACAGTAACGGGCCAAGAGCGGATCAGAGGGCGGTTTTGACGACACCGGTTCAACATTGCAAGGAGTGCGTAGACCTTCTCGGTGAATACATCGAGGGCACGCTCCCGGCCGACAAAGCCAAGGCGCTGGAAGATCACCTCAGCACCTGCCCGCCCTGCATCACATTCGTTCGTACGTACAAGGCGACCGGGAAGTTGTGCCGGTCGTTCATGAAGCGCGAGATGCCGCGCGAATTGGTTGCCTCATTGAAGAGCTTCCTCGGCGATCATGTCCCGGGGTTTGCTTGCTCGAAGTCCGACAGCGCGGGGGCCGCACCAGCGGCCGCTGCCGACGGCGGACAGAAAAAAGTCTAGAACGGAGTTCATGAACATCGGTACCGAAGAAGTTCTTGCCGCGCTGCGAACCGCGCGCGGCAAAGGTTTGTCTCTCAAGTCTCTCCAAAAACAACTCAATCTCGTCTCCGGCGCCTCGCAGCCGCTGCGCAAGATCCTCGCGGCGCTGATCGCTGAAGGTCAGGCGATCACGGACGGGCACATCTACCGGGCCGCGAAGCCCACGCAGAAATCAGCGCCACCGCCGGCGGAGAGCGCGTCGCGCAAGACCAAGCCGCCGCCGAAAGAGCCCATGCGGAAGCAGCCGGCGGCGCTCGTCGAAGGCGCGCGCGCCCGGCGCGAGCAGCAGAAGAGCGGGCCCGCTGAAACGCCCGCGCCGCAGCGCAAGATCGGCGGCCTCGTCACCGGCGTGCTGCACCTGAAGGCCGAAGGCTACGGCTTCGTCTCGCCGCTGATCGGCGACGGCAACCGCGAGAACGATCTCTTCGTGCCGCCGCAGCACGTGAAGGGCGCGCTCGACGGCGACGTCGTCCTGGCCCGCGCCATCCGCGGCCGCGACAACCGGCTGGCCGGCGAAGTGGTGGAGATCGTCGAGCGCAGGCGCCAGCTCGCGCTCGGCATCTATCAAGCCCGGGGCGAGGGAGCCTGGGTGGTTCCGCACGACAGGAATCTCGTCGAGAACATCCACGTCGCGCGGCACACAGGCGCGCACGACGGCGAAATGGTGAAGGTGCGCCTGCACCGCGATCAGCCGGGCGCGCTGTCCGGCGAAGTCATCGCGGTGTTGGGCAACCGCGGGAACCCGAAGTTCGAGATCCTCGCCAGCGCCTACGCCGAGGGCTTCTCCGACGAGTTCGACCCCGCCACGCGCGGCGCCGCCGAGCACATCCCCGAGCAGG
>DATBAA010000791.1:0-2008 GCA_036271755.1 Myxococcales bacterium
GCAGCGACCGCAAAGCCGGCGGGAGCCGTAATCGTGACGTTCCCCGAGTCCGGCGCCAACGACAGGCCGGTGATGGAGATGGCCTTGTCCTGGTGATTGCCAATGAAGACGCTGCCGAAGTCGAGCGCCGTCGGGCTGACAATCAAATTCGCCGCCGGATTCAAGAACGAAGCGAAGATCCCTTTCGAGATCAGCTCCTGCACCGCCAGCTGCGCAAAGAGCGTCGCACCCAGCGGCTGCAGGTGCGTGTCGTCGGCGGGAATGTAGATGATCGACTTGGAATCGACCGGCCCATACTGCTCGACCAGCTGCTGCGTGGTGGCCGTCAGATCGATGAGCTGCACGCCCTTGGCGGTGGCCACCTGCTTCATGGCCTCGACGTAATTGAGGTCCTGCGCCAGCGGAATGCTCGCGTCGCCCGTTCCTGTCAGGTCGTGAATTCCGCGCGGAGTCAAAACAGCCCCGGAGAAGTTCCGGCGCACCACCGGCGTGACCAAAATGGGCGTGGCGCCGGCGGCCTTGGTCTCGTCGACGTATTTATTGAGATAGGTTTGAAAGGTTCCAAACGGCGCGGTGCCGATGCCGTCGGTGCCGTCCAGACCGTTGTCCGTCTCGTCGTTGTGCGCCCATTGAATGAGCACGAAGTCGCCGCTCTTGAGGTGGGAGCGGATGGCCGTCTCCCAAGAGCCTTCGTCGTAGAACGACTTGGAGCTGCGGCCGTTCTTGGCGGCGTTGACGTACGCGACGCCGCTGGTGAGGAAGTTGCGAAACTGCTGTCCCCAGCCGCGCTGGTCGGGGAAGACCGCCGGGTCGTAGTCGGCCATGGTGGAATCGCCGGCCGCATAGATGGTGAACGACGCGGGTGCGGCGGGCGCCTGCTGCGTGACCGAGATGACGTAGTCCGCGCCGGTGCCGTCTTGCGCGGTGACATGGACCGTCACGGTGGAAGAGCTTCCGGTCGCGGGAACGCTCAGCGCTGGGGACGGCGCGCCGCTCGCCACCGGCCCGGAAGCAGAGGCGTCCTGCCGCACGGTGATCGACTCCGCGCTGGCGTCGTGGGCCGTGGGCGTGACCTTCAAGGAGGCCGTCCCGTTGGGCAGCACCAGCGAGTAGCTCGAGGTCGCGGGCGAGAAGGCCGGGGTCAGCGTTCCGGCGCTCACCGCCAGCGCCGACAGCGAAGCGTCTGACGAGAGCCGCGCCGACTGCGTCAGCGCGATGGTGTAGTCGCCGTGCGATCCGTCCTCGGCGGTGACGCGCACCATCAACTTGGACGAGCCGCCCTGCGCGGGCACGGCCAACGCCGCGGAGGGCGCGCCGCTGTCCACCGCGAAGAGCGCCAGGTTGTCCTGCCGCACCGCCACCGAGAGCGCCTTGGCGTCGGTAGCGGTGGGCATCACCTTGACGGCGGACGTTCCGGCGGGGACGGCCAACGAATAGGCGTGCGTGGCGCCGGCGAACGCCGGGCTCAAGCTGCCGGCGCTGACCTTGAGTGAAGAAAGCGAGGTGTCGCTGCTCAACGCGGCCGGCGCCTGGACGCTGCCTCCGGAGCACGCGATGGAAGAGAGTAAGAGCACGGCTAGGAGACGATTCATGTTCGACGCAGCCCCGTGGCAAAAATTGGCCTGACCACCGGGCAGCTTGACAGGCAAGCGGGCGCGCGTCAACTGCGCAGCGCGGCAAGACTACTGGATGGTCAGCGTCAGCGACGTCGAGGCAGTGAGGGTGGCCGTCGCGGTGTCCGTACCCGTGAGAGTCACGATGTGCGCGCCGTTCAGCGCGTCCGCCGGGGTAGACGACGTGCCTCCGCAGGCGCTGAAGCCCAGGCCCGCCACCAACAGACACGCAAGCCACTTGCGCCGCGAGCGAAGCCCCAAGAGGCCCACGAAGGCGAGACCGAAGAGCGCCGCGGAGGACCCTCTAGACGGTGCAAGCGCCGCGACGGCTGCGCAGCCCGATCCGGTGCTGATGGTCAACGTCGCGGTCGTGAGCCCCGAGACCGCCGTCGAGG
>DATBAA010000792.1:0-3108 GCA_036271755.1 Myxococcales bacterium
CCATCACCTTGCCCTCGTCGGACGAGTGCTCGAGCACGGCGTTGATCTCTCCGCCGATGATGAAGATGAGCCCCGTCAGATAGAGCCAGGTCATCATCACCATCACGCCGCCGATGGAGCCGTAGGTCTTGTCGTAGCTGCCGAAGTTGGCGACGTAGACCGAGAAGCCGTAGCTGGCCACCAGCCACAAGACGGTGCCGATCATCGAGCCAGGGGTGATGAACTTCCACTCTTGCTTCACGTCGGGCAGGAAGTAATAGAGCACCGCGATCACGAACATCACCACGCCGCCCATGAGCGGAAAGCGCGCCCAGCTCCAGGCGACGGCCCACACCTTGTCGACGTGCAGATGCGCCGCCAGCCACATGCCCGCGTTGCCGCCGACGGCCAGCGCGCCGACCGCCAGCAGCATCAGCCCGCCCGTGCCGACGGTGAGCAGCAGCGCCAGGCCCTGCGTCTTCCAGAAGGGGCGCGTCTCCTTCACGTCATAAGAGAGGTTGAGCGCGGTGCGCACCGCATCGATGCCGCGCGAGGCGCTCCAGAGCGCCAGCGCGACGCCGAGCCACAAGAAGTGCGGCCGCTGCCGCGTGGCCAGGTTGGTGAGCTGGTCCTGGACGATGGTCATCGCCTGCGCCGGCACCACCTCGCGGAGGCGGTCGAGCAGCTGGTTGAGCGCTCCCTGGATGGGCAGATAAGCCGCTAACGTGACGCAGAAGAAGATCGCGGGGAAGAGCGCGAAGAGGAAGTAGTAGGTGAGCTGCGCGGCGCGATCTCCGACCGCGTTGTCGCTGTAGCGGCGCGCGAGCTTTTTGATGAACTCGACGGCGGGTATCTTGGAAGGGCTCACGCGTCAAAAAGTAGGTCGCGAACGACGCGTTGTCTGAGCAGCCTGACGAGCGCTACTCCGTCTCGACCGACATGCTGCCCAGCTCGTCGATATACAGCTCGATCTTCATGCCCGGCGCGAGCATCGCCGCGGCGGTGGCGGCGCCGGCCAGCACGATGCTCCCTCTGGGCAGCGGCTTCGGAAGCAGCGCAGCGAGCTGCACCAGCGACTCCAGCGGATTGCCCGAGATGGCGTCCGAGCTCGCCTCCTGCACGGCTTTTCCGTCGATGCTCATCCGCATTTGCAGCCCGCCCGGGTCGCGCGGCTTCTGCGGCGCGCCGAGAATGAAGCGCCACGAGGAGCAGTTGTCGGCCACCACGTCCGGCAGCGAAAAGTATTTGAAACCAACGAAGCGCGAATCGAGAACTTCCAGCGCCGGAAAGACCGACTCGAGCGCGTCGAACGCCTGCTCGCGCGTGATGGTGCCGTGCAGCTCTCTGTTGGTGATGAACGCGATCTCCGGTTCGATCTTCGGGTGCACGCCTTCGGCCACCTTCAGCTTGCCGCGCACGTACATCGTATCGCTCAAGTATCCATAGATCGGCTGGCCCAGGTTCATCTGCTCGCGCTTGGCCGCGGAGGTGAGCCCCATCTTGTAGCCGACCACTTTTTCGCCTCGCCCCAGCCGGTACGTCAGGCCTTCTTCTTGAATCTTGTAGGCTTCACTGAGCGTGAAGTCGCCGTGGGTCTTGGTCAGCGGCGCGATCTCGCGCTTCTGCAGCAGCGCCTCGTCCAGCTCTTTCGCCAGCGTTTTCACATCCATGATGCCGCGCAAGCTACCCTCTCGACGGCACTCACGGAAGAGCGTAGATGCTCCTCATGCAGGAGATCCTCAACTGCATCGATGGACGGCTCGGGCCGGCTGCCGGTGGCGAGTGGATCGAAGATGTCGATCCGGCCGTGGGCACCGCCTATGCCCGAGTCGCCAGCTCGGACCAGCGCGATGTCGAACAGGCGGTGGCTGCCGCGGAGCGCGCCTTTTCCGCCTGGTCTTCCGCGCCGGCGGAGTTTCGCTCGCAGGCGCTGCGCAGGCTGGCTCGGCTCATCGAGCGCGATCTCGACAAGCTGGCGCGGGCCGAGAGCATCGACAGCGGCAAGCCATTGTCCGTCGCGCGCGGCGTGGACATTCCCCGCGCGGTGCAGAACTTCGACTTCTTCGCCGACGCGGCCACGCAGTTTTCCAGCGAAGCGCACGCGACGGGCGACAGCGCTCTGAACTACACGCTCCGGCAGCCGCTCGGTGTCGTGGCCTGCATCTCGCCCTGGAACCTGCCGCTTTATCTTTTGACCTGGAAGATCGCGCCCGCGCTGGCGGCGGGAAATTGCGTGGTGGCCAAACCTTCCGAAGTCACTCCCATGACCGCGGCCATGCTGGGCGCGCTCAGCATCGAAGCGGGCTTTCCGCCGGGCGTGCTCAACTTGCTGCAAGGCCTGGGGCCTCGCGCCGGAGCTCCGCTCTGCGGGCACGCGAAGGTCCGCGCCATCTCCTTCACCGGCTCGACGCGCGTCGGCCGCGAGATCGCCCTGGGAGCCGCCGGCAGCTTCGTCAAAGTCTCTTTGGAGATGGGCGGCAAGAACCCGACGGTGATCTTCGCCGACGCCGACCTGTCGACGGCCATTCCCGAGACCGTCCGGGCGGCGTTCTCCAACACCGGCCAGATCTGCCTCTGCGGCTCGCGCATCCTCATCGAGAAGAGCATCTACGCGCGCGTTCGCGACGAGCTGGTCAAGCTCGTCTCTGGTCTGCGCGTCGGAGATCCGTTGGAAGCAGACAGCCAGCAAGGCGCGCTGGTCTCGCGCGCGCACTTCGAGAAGGTGATGGGCTGCATCGCGCTGGCTCGCGAAGAGGGCGGCAAGATCCTCTGCGGCGGCGAGCGAGCGCGGGTCGCCGGCCGCTGCTCGGAAGGCTTCTTCATCCAGCCGACGTTGATCGAAGGCCTGGGCCCCGCGTGCCGCACCAATCAGGAAGAGATCTTCGGCCCGGTCGCCACGCTGCAGCCGTTCGAAGATGTTGATCACGCCGTCGAGCTGGCGAATGCGACCCGGTACGGGCTCTCCGCGTCCTTGTGGACCCGCGATCTCACTCGCGCCCACCGCGTCTCCGCGCGGCTGCACGCCGGCATCGTCTGGGTGAACTGCTGGATGCTGCGCGACCTGCGCACGCCCTTCGGCGGCGTCAAAGAGTCGGGCGTGGGCCGCGAAGGCGGCATGGACGCCCTGCG
>DATBAA010000793.1:0-4156 GCA_036271755.1 Myxococcales bacterium
ATGGGCGCCACCGGCGGCTCCATCTGCACCGCCGTCGAGACCTACAAGAAAGAGGTCATGGGCAAGCCGCGCAAGATCATCGCCGCCAACCTCATCGTCACGCCCGAATATCTCAAGTCCGTCACCACCCGCCATCCGGAGGTGACCATCTACGCCTTGCGCCTCGACCGCGGCCTCTCCCCGGCGGAGATCTTCGACACCGTCCCCGGCACCCACTGGGACAAAGAGCGCGGCCTCGACGACCGCCAATACATCGTCCCCGGCGGCGGCGGCTTCGGCGAAATCATGAACAACGCCTACGTATAGGAACAACGATTCGGATCGGAAGAGGGAGCTTATGAAGCTGGCGGAGAATTTGGATGTGTTGTTCAGCAAGGATCAGCTGGCTGTGCGCGTGGCCGAGATGGGCGCGCAGATCGAGCGCGACTACGCCGGCAAGGACCTGGTCCTGCTGGGCGTGCTCAAGGGCTCGTTCCTCTTCATCTCCGACCTGGCGCGGGCCATCGACCTGCCGCTGAGCGTCGACTTCATTGGCCTCTCCAGCTACGGCGAGGCCACCGAGTCGAGCGGGGTGGTGAAGATCACCAGCGACGTCACCAAGCCCATCGAGAACAAGCACGTGCTCATCGTCGAGGACATCGTCGACACGGGCCTGACCATGCGCTACCTGCTCGACAACCTCGCGACCCGCAGGCCTTCGTCGGTGAAGCTCTGCACGCTCTTGCACAAGCCGGCGCGGGCGCGGACGAAGATTCCCATCGACTACCTGGGCTTTCAGATCGAGGACCGCTTCGTGGTCGGCTACGGCCTGGACGCGGCGGAGAAGTATCGCAACGTCCCCTTCATCGGCCAGATGAGAGGGGCGGCGAAATAATGGCGGAGGCCAAACCTGCAACCGGCGGCTTCTCGCGGCTGGTGCTCTGGCTGCTCATCCTCGTGCTGCTGGTGGCGGTCTGGTACCTGGCGTCGGAGCGCAACCAGCGCCACTTCCACGTCATCGCGCAGAACGGGTCGGTGGTCATCGAGCGCGGCCGCTTCTTCCCCACCGGCACCGGCGCTCCGGACGAGAAGGCCTACCAGCCCATCCCCGTGCCGGCCGGCGAGAAGGCCCCGGGCGAGATGGAGTTCGACGACCAGAACAGCCTCGACCGCTTCCTCTTCGACCTCGCCTCCTCTTGGGCGCAGGGCCTCGCCAAGAAGAACGACACCCACGGCGCCGCCGCGCTGGTGGACCGCCTGGGCCAGCTGCCGGGGCTCACCGGCGCCCAGGTGCAGCAGCTGAACGCCATGAGCGCCGACCTCTCGTGGGACGACGCGCACACCGACCTCGCCACAGCGCTCAAGTCGCTCGACGAGGCGCGGCGCAAGCTCGCGGCCGTCCAGGCGGGCAAGGGCTCACACGCGGTGGAGGCGACGGCGCTCGACCTGAGCCTGCAGACCGTGCAGCACTCGCTCGACGCGCTGGCCAGGCCGCCCCGGTAGGTTGTTTGTTGGTACCTATGCGCGTCTGTTAGATTGGAAGTAGCTGATGACCACGCCGCTCGGAAAATACAAGCTCGTCAAGCTCATCGCCAGCGGCGGCATGGCGGAGGTGTACCTTGCCAGGCAGGCGGGCGCGGCGGGCTTCGAGAAGATGGTCTGCCTGAAGCGCATCCTGCCGCACCTCGCGCGCGACAAGCAGTTCGTCGACATGTTCCTGAACGAGGCGCGGCTGGCGGCGCAGCTCGATCACCCGAACATCGTCAGCATCTTCGACCTGGGCGAGGCCAACGGAAACTACTTCATCGCCATGGAGTTCATCGACGGGCCCTCGCTGCGCGCCGTCGCCAAGCGGGCCTCCGAGCGCGGCGAATACCTGCCCATCCCCGAGCTCTGCAAGATCATCGCGATGGCCGCGGGCGGCCTCGAGCACGCGCACAACCTGACCGACGCGCAGGGACATCCGCTGGGCCTCGTGCACCGCGACATCTCGCCCGACAACATCCTGGTGCACCGCAACGGCGCGGCCAAGGTGGTGGACTTCGGCATCGCCAAGGCCGCCAACAGCTCCGGCGCCACCCGCACCGGCACGCTCAAGGGCAAGGTCGCGTACATGCCGCCCGAGCAGCTTCGCGGCGAGCAGCTGGACCGCCGGGTAGACGTCTTCGCGCTGGGCGTCGTCCTGTACGAAATGCTCGCCGGCAAGCGGCCGTGGGAGGGCGACAGCGAGGTGGCGCTCATCGGCCGCATCATGACCGAGGAGCCCGCGCCGCTGGGAGACACCCGCACCGACGCGCCGCAAGAGCTGCTCGACATCGTCGCCAAGGCGCTCAACAAGGACCGCAACCAGCGCTACCAGAACTGCGCGGACTTGCAGGCCGAGCTGGAAAATCTCCTGGTGGCCATGGGCCAGACCATCACCCCGGCCCGCGTCTCCGACTTCGTGAAGGCCTACTCGCCGGACGCAGGCGGGCCTACCACCGCCGCCACCGACGAATCGACGGGCGCCATGCTGCGCGCGCTGGAGAACGAGATGAACGGCACCGGCACGGGCATCGCGCCCTCGCTGGTGGCGGGCGGCCGGCGCGGCGACAGCGAGCACCACACCGTCGCCGTCTCCTCGCCGCTCGACTCGGGCAAGAGCCGGAGCGGCATCGTCTACGGCCTGGGCGCGTTCCTGGCCATCGCCATCCTGGGCAGCGCGGGCGGCTACTTCCTCTTCTTCCGCGGCAAAGAGGCCGACGACGACGGTCTGGACCCCGTGGCCGTCGAGCGCGAGCGCGACACCGTCCTGGCCAAGGCTCCGCCGCATGCGAAGCCCGTGGAGGCCGCCGCCATCGAGCCGGTGAGGCCGCCGCCACAGCAGCAGCCCGCGCCCGAGCCGGTCAAGGCCGAGCCGCAGCAGGCCGAGCCGCCCAAGCCGGCGGTGACCGAGACGCGCAGGCCGGGCAAGCGCAGGACGGTGGCAGAGGCAGAGCCCGCGCCGCAGCCGCCGCCCCAGCAGGCGTCGCCGCTGGTGGTGGTGCAGAAGGAGCCTCCGCCAGCGCCGGTGGTGGTGGTGAAGGAGACGCCGCCTCCGCCGCCGCCCCCGCCGGTGATCGCCAAGGGCGAGCTGAAGCTGCTCATCCGGCCCTGGGCCAAGATCGAAGTGGACGACCGCGAGGTGGGCACCACGCCGCTGGACAAGCCGCTCATCCTCACCGCGGGCGAGCACAAGGTGCGCATGGTCAACCCGGAGCTCGGCAAGGACATCGTCCGGACCGTGCACATCAAGGGCAACGACACGCTGACCGTGAAAGAGATCCTGGACGAGTAGCTGGGCTTCTCAGAGCTCGCCGAGAAAGACGAGCCTCGCCGGGCCGCGCATGAGCACGTGATCGTCCTGGCCGACGCGCAGGAAGAGCGAGCCGCCGGGAAGCTGCACTTCGATCTCTTCGTCGCGCTTCGCTTCGCCCCGAGCCACCGCCGCCGCGGCCACCGCGCAAGCTCCGGTGCCGCAGGCCTGGGTAAGGCCGGCGCCGCGCTCGAAGACGGCCGCCGCATACCGCTGCGGGCCTAGACGCTCGACGAACTCGATGTTGGCGTTCTCCGACGCGCAGAGGGCCGGGCCCTGCTCGCGCGCCAGCCGCGAAATGTCGCCGCCCGAGAAGATGACCCGGTGCGGGTTGCCCATCGACACCGGCACCGCCTCGGCTCCCCGAGCCGGACTCAGCTCGGCTCCCCGAGCCGGACTCAGATCAACGCCGGGCAGGGCGCGCGCCGGGGACAGCTCGGCCTTGCCCATCTCCACCTCGACCATGCCCGCCCACGCCGAAGACGCCTGCACCTTGCAGGGACGCGGGCCGGCGTCGGTCATCAGCGGGACGGTGGCAGTGGCCGCCCTGGTCCCACCCTCGGTGGCGATCCAGAGCGCGGCACAGCGTGCGCCGTTGCCGCACATCTCGGGCACCGAGCCGTCGGCGTTCTGCACCAGCATGCGATCGCCGGGCAGCAGCGTCAGCACGCCGTCCGCGCCGATGCCCAGGTGGCGGTCGCACAGCTCGAGCGCGCGCGCGGCCGAAAGAGGCTCACCCCCCTGCCGCAGATCGAGGAGGACGAAGTCGTTGCCGAGGCCTTGGAGCTTGGCGAAGCGCATGCCGGGGCCAGGATTCTAACCCCCTTCCCGGCAACTTGCTTG
>DATBAA010000794.1:0-2664 GCA_036271755.1 Myxococcales bacterium
AAGGCGCCGCCGGTCATCGCCGTGAAGGCCGCGCGGCTGTTCGACGGCAAGGCCGACGCGCTCCAAGCCAACGGCGTCGTCCTGGTGCAGGGGCCGACGATCCTTGCGGTCGGGACCGACCTCTCCATCCCCGCCGGGGCCGAGGTCATCGACCTGGGCGACGCGACGCTCTTGCCGGGCCTGATGGACGCGCACGTGCACCTCACCGGCGAATCGCAGGACGACTTCGCCAAGGCGTTCATCGAGGACGTGATGATGTTCCCGCCCGAGGCGGCGCTGCAGGCGCACGCCTACGCCGAGCGCACCTTGATGGGCGGCATCACCACCGTTCGCAACCTGGGCGCGTCCGACCGCACCGACCTGGGGCTCAAGAGAGGCATCATGCTCGGCTTCGCCACCGGGCCGTCGATGCTCATCTCGGAAGAGCCCATCGGCTCGCGCGGCGGACACCACGACGGCGTGAACGCGCCCGCCGAGCACCTGACCCCGCGCGGTCCCATGGAGGGCATCTGCTCCGGCGCGGACCAGTGCCGCGAGGCGGTGCGCTGGCAGCTCAAGTACGGCGCGGACGTGATCAAGTTCATGGTCTCGGGCGGCGTGCTCTCGCTGGCCGACCCGGTGGACGTGCCGCAGCTCACCGCGGACGAAACGGCGGCTATCATTGACGAGGCGCACGCCTGGCATCGCAAGACTGCAGCGCACTGCCACGGAGATGCGGCGGCCAAGATCGCCATCGCGGCGGGCGTCGATTCCATCGAGCACGGCTCGTTCTTGAAGCCCGACACGCTGGCGGAGATGAAGCGCAAGGGCGTGGTCTACATTCCGACGCTGATGGCGGTGGAGAACGTCGAGAAGCGCGCCAAGGAGGGCAAGCTGCCGCCGCTCGTGGCCGAGAAGGCTTTGGCCGCGTACGACGGGCTCTTCAAGACCTTCAAGAAGGCCGCCGAGCTCGGGGTGACCATTGGCCTGGGGACGGATTCGGGCGTCTCGCACCACGGCTTCAACACGCACGAGGTCACGCTGATGGCCACGCACGGGCTCACTGCCGCGCAGGCCTTGCAGGCCGGAACCATCGTCGACGCGAAGCTGCTGGGCGTCGAGGACCGCGGCGTGCTGGCGGCAGGGATGCGCGCGGACGTCATCGCGGTGCCGGGCGACGTGCTGCAGCACCCCGAAGCCGTGGAGCATGTGATGCTGGTGGTGAAGGCCGGCAAGGTCGTGAAGGCCCCGGCGCAGTGAAGCGTCTCTTGAAGCCCGCGGCGCGCGCGGCCTGCTGGTTGCTGCTGGCCTCGGCGGTCGCGGGCTGCAAGAAGACGCACGTGCCGCACACCGTCGGGCTGGCGCTCGACGTTGGCGGCCGCGGCGATCAGTCGTTCAACGACGGAGCGCTGCGCGGGCTGGAGCAGATGGCGGCCGGCCTCAAGTACACGGCGCGCGGCTATGAGCCCATTCCCGGCGCGACGTCGCTGGGCATTCCGCCGCCGCTCGTGCTCTCGGGAAAGGCGCAGGAAGACTACGAGCCGAATCTGCAACTGCTGGTCGATCAAGGTTCGGAGCTGGTGATCGCCGTCGGCTTCATGATGGAGCCGGCGGTGCGGGCGGTGGCGGCGCGCAATCCTGGGGCGAAGTTCTTGCTGCTCGACAGCCCCGTGCTCGACGCGGCCGGAAAGCCGAGCGTGCTTCCCAACGTGCGCGCGGTCGTCTTTCGCGAGAATGAAGGAGCGTTCCTGACCGGCGCGTTGGCGGGCGCTTTGACGAAGACAGGCAAGATCGCCTTCGTCGGCGGCATCCAGGTGCCATTGATTCGCAAGTTCGAGGCTGGATATCGGGCCGGCGCGCGGCAGGTGAACCCCAAGGTCGAAGTCCTGGTCGCCTATACCGGCTCGTTCGACGACGAGAAGAAGGGCATCGAGACCGGGCAGGATCTCTACGGCCGCGGCTGCGACATCATCTTCCACGGCGCCGGACTGGACGGGTTGGGCGTCATCAAGTCCGCGCAGCAGGCGGGGAAGCTGGTCATCGGCGTCGACTCCGATCAATCGCACGTGGCGCCGCACAACGTCCTGACCAGCATGGTGAAGCGCGTCGACCTGGCGGTCTATGGCGCGGTGAAGGACGTGCTGGCCGGCAGCTTCACCGGCGGCGATGTCGCGCTCGGCCTGAAGGAGGACGGCGTCGGCTTGCTGCCGGTCGGTTCCGAAGTTTCGCTCGAACCGGCGAAGAAGACCGCGGCGGAAGCGGAGGTGGCGCGGCTGCGCGGCGAGCTGATCGCCGGACGCATCGTGGCGCCGGCCACGCTGGACGAGCTGGCGAAGTTCAAGCCGTGACCGCCGCCCTGTCGCTCCTGGGCATTCGCAAGCGCTTCGGCGCGGTGGTGGCGGTCGACGATGTTTCGCTCTCGGTGGCTCCTGGCGAGGTGCTGGCGCTGGTGGGCGAGAACGGCGCGGGCAAGTCGACGCTCATCTCGGTGGCGTGCGGTTTGTACAAAGCGGACGAAGGCAAGGTGGTGGCCTTCGGGCGCGAGCTGCGCGGGGGAGACGCGCGCGCGGCCATCGACGCGGGCATCGGCGTCGTCTACCAGCACTTCATGTTGGTGGGGCCGCTGACGGTCTGGGAGAACGTCGTGCTGGGGCGCGAGCCGCGGCGCTTCGGACTGCTCGACGC
>DATBAA010000795.1:0-10206 GCA_036271755.1 Myxococcales bacterium
AGCGGAGCGCCCGGGCCGCCGCGCCCAGGTTTTGCGGATTGCGCGGCCTGCAGAGGACGACCTTTACAGCCCCGAGGAGATCTTCCACGAGCCCGAGACTTTCACGAACCGCATGCGGGCGTCGTCGCTTTCGCTCTTCCAAGTCTCGCCGCTCGGGGTGGCCACCGCGTAGCGCAGCACCTGGAAGTAGTCGACGTTGGCTTTGTCGCCCTCGACGTCGATGTTCTTCAGGGTGGCCTCGAGCTTGAGGCCGTTCACCTTGTCGAAGTCGTGCGTCAGCTTGCCCTGCAGCGACTTGTAGTCGGTGGGGCCGATGCCGCGCGAAGCGTCGCCGGTGTCGTAGTAGGAGGGCGCCGCCAGCGCGATGAGCGCAGCGGGGTCCCGCGACTCGAGCGCGTCGTGGTACTTCGTGAATGTATCCAACAGGGCCCGGGTCTGGTCATTGGCCGGAATGCTGGTGCCCGGCAACGTAGCGTGCGAGCAGGCGGCGGCGAGCGCGAAAACGGCGAGGGCGGCGGTCTTCATGGGCACTCCGTGTAAGCGCGAAAGAGGCTGTGGTCAACGCGCACCCGCCGATGATAGCCAGGGTTAGCCAACGAGGCGCGATGGAGTGGATAGACGTAGGGCCCGCAGATCTAACCGAGGGCGAGCTGCGGGGCCTGGAGATCGGCGAGCGGCTGGTGCTCCTGGCGCGCCTGGGCGGGCGGATCACCGCCATGGACGACTCCTGCAACCACGCCGGATGCCTGCTGAGCGGCGGTTGGGTAGACGACAAGAAGGCCGCCGTGGTCTGCCCCTGCCACGAGTACAAGTTCGAGCTGGGAACCGGCCGCAACGTGACCTTTCCCGTCCTTTGCGACGATCAACGCGCGTTCGAGGTGCGGGTCGAGGCGGGGCGGGTGATGCTTCGCCTCCCGGAGTGACCATGGCCCATGACGACCCGAAGGACCCGCATCATCATCATCATCACCACCATCACAAGCCGAGCGTTCCAGAGCAGCACAAGGCGCGTGGACCGTCGTATGCGCGGGTGTACGTCATCACCTGCTCCGACAGCCGGACGGCGGCGAACGACGAAGGCGGGAAGGCCATCAAGTCGATGCTCGCCGATCGCGGGCACGTGGTGGCGGGGTCGGCCATCGTCCCCGACGAGCCGGCGCGCATCACCGACGAGCTGAGGCGGGCGAAGGACGACGGCGCGCAGGCCGTGCTGGTCACGGGCGGCACCGGCATCTCGTCGCGGGATCGTACGTTCGATGCCGTCTCGGCGGCCATCGTGAAGCCGCTGCCGGGGTTCGGCGAGCTGTTTCGAATGTTGTCGTTCGCGGAGATCGGCAGCGCGGCCATGCTCTCGCGGGCGGTCGCCGGAGTCACCAAGGACGGCCTGGTCGTCTTCGCCATGCCGGGAAGTCCGGCGGCGGTAAAGCTCGCCTGCGAACGGCTCATCCTGCCCGAGCTGACGCACCTGCTCGAAGAGCTGGGCCGTTGAAGAAGGCGGCTTTGCCGTCGACGGGCGGAGCTCGAAAGCGCGCGTTGGCGTGGAAGCGCGCGCCGCTGGTGCAGCCGGCGCTCGAGGCACTCCTGGCCAAGACGGACGCGGCGGCGCGGGTGCGCGGCGATCCGGTGGAGCTGCCGCACGGGTATTCGAATCCGCAGGATATCGAAGTGGCGGCGCTGCTCAGCGCGGCCTTGGCGTATGGACGCGTCGACCTGTTCAAGCCCAGGCTTGCGGCGCTGCTCAAGGCGCTGGGGAAGTCGCCGGCCCGGCTTGCCCGGGAGGCGACTCCGGCAGAGCTGCTGAAACGTACAAAAGGCTTTGAGTACCGGATGACCGGGCCGCGGGACGTCGCTTGCCTGCTGCAAGGAGCGGGGGCGATGCTGCGCAGGTACGGCTCATTGGGCGCCTGCTTCACCAAGCATTTTCAGCAGCTTGGACAATCTGTACAAAACGCGCTGGGAGCCTTCGTCGACGAGCTCTGCGGGGAGGACTTCACCGAGCTGACCGGCCAGCGCGGACCGACGCGGCGCCTCAAGCACCTGCTGCCGCATCCGTCGCGGGGGAGCGCTTGCAAGCGGCTCAACCTCTTCCTGCGCTGGATGATCCGCGGGCCAGACGGCGTCGATTTCGGCCTCTGGCGCGAGATTCCGGCATCTGCGCTGGTGATGCCGCTCGACACCCACGTCCACCGCATCGGGCAGTTCATCGGCCTGACGAAACGTACGGATCTCTCCTGGCGCACGGCGGAGGACGTGACGCGGCATTTGCGGGTGCTCGACCCGGCGGACCCGGTGCGCTTCGACTTTGCCATCAGCCACCTGGGAATCAGCGGGGCCTGCGCGTCGCGCAGGGACGAGCTTCGCTGCGCGGGGTGCCCGCTCAAGCCCATCTGCAAGCACTGGAGCTGACGGTTCGTACAAACGGCTCAGTCGGAGATGTGTCTCTCTGGCCGCTGCGAGCTCGGGTTCAGCCCCGGCTCGCGCGATAACCCGCTTGGCTGCTTTTGCTGGTTACGCTCCGGCTTCGCGGGCGGCGGCTCGCGCCACCGGCCGTCGTTGAGATCGCTCGCCCGTCCAACCGTTCCGCGGCGTTTTTCGTCCGGCATGTGTAAGGCTCCTTTTGTACAAAAGGTTCCAAAGGCGCCTTGACGCGGCAAGCCACGGCCGGAGCAGGGCCTGCTCGCCCGCCTTGAACACAACCGCCGATTGGCTTATTGACCGCCCGTGCCCGGTGCGCGGCTTCTCGAGCTTCACGTGAACGGCGAGACCCATGCCGTCGCGGTCGCGCCGCAGCGCACGCTGCTGGAGGCGCTGCGCTACGATCTGGCGCTCACCGGCTCCAAGCAAGGCTGCGACAAGGGCGACTGCGGCGCCTGCACGGTGCTCGCGCGCCCGCTCGGAGCCGAGGGCCGCGGCGAGGCGATCCTGGCCTGCATCACCCTGGCGGCCGACGCAGAGGGCCTCGCCATCACCACCATCGAAGGCCTGGCCAGCCCGGAAGGCCTCGACCCCATCCAGCGCGCCTTCGCCGACTGCGGCGCTCTGCAGTGCGGCTTCTGCCAGCCCGGCATGATGCTCTCTGCTCGCGCGCTGCTCGACAAGTGCGCGCGGCCGACGCTGCCGCAGATCCAAGACGCGCTCAGCGGCAATCTCTGCCGCTGCACCGGCTACACCAAGATCTACGAGGCCGTCGAAGTGGCCGCCGGCCTGCGCTCGCCCTCTTCGCGGGCGCCGTCGCAATCTGAAAAAGCCGCGGCCAGCGATTCGAAGATGCAGACGGTCAAGGAGATCGCGCCATGAGCATCGGCTCGCGGCTTCCAAAAGTCGACGGCGGCCCCAAGGCCGACGGCTCGGGAATCTACGCCGACGATCTCTCTTTTCCGCGCATGCTGCACGCGAAGTTCCTGCGCTCTCCGCACGCCCACGCGCGCATCCGCGGCATCGACGTCTCCAAAGCGCTGGCCTATCCGGGAGTGATCGCGACTTTGATCGGCAGTGAGTTGCCGGCGCGCTACGGCGTCATCCCCTGGACTCACGACGAGCAGGCGCTGGCGACCGACAAGGTCCGCTTCGTCGGCGACGAGGTGGCGTGCGTGGCCGCGCTCGACGAGCGGACCGCGCAAGAAGCGTTGGATTTGATTGAAGTCGATTATGAGGTGCTGCCGAAGATCCTCTCGGCCGAGGACGCGCTCGCGCACCCCGAGATCAAGGTCAACGAAAAGGCCAAGGTCGGCAACATCACCAAGCACGTGCAGCTCGAGTTCGGGCCGGTCGACGAAGCGGTCGCGAACGCCGCGGCCATCTCACGGCAAACCTATCGATATGCCGGCTCGACCCACGCGCCCATCGAGCCGCACTGCGCGGTGGCCAAGGTCGACGCGGACGGCAACCTCACGCTCTGGTCTTCGACGCAGATTCCTCACTATGTGCAGCGCGAAGTCTCTCGCGTGCTGGGAATTCCGCAGGCGAAGCTGCGGGTGATCCAGCCGCTGCTCGGCGGAGCCTTCGGCGGCAAGAGCGACCCGTTCTCGCTCGAGTTCTGCGCCGCCAAGCTCGCCCTGAAGACCGGGCGGCCGGTGAAGATCCTCTTCACGCGCGAGGAGGTCTTCTACGCGCATCGCGGGCGCCATCCAATGGTCATGGACGTCACCGTCGCGCTCGAGAAAGACGGACGGATCGCGGCGGTCGACGACAAGATCATGATCGACGGCGGAGCTTATGCCTCGTTTGGAATGATCACCGCTTATTACGCGGGTCAGCTCTTGACCGGGCCATATCGATTCGGAACCTATCGATTCGACAGCTACCGCATGTACACCAACAAGCCGCCCTGCGGGCCCAAGCGCGGCCACGGCTCGGTGCAGCCGCGCTTTGCCTTCGAGGTCGCGCTCGACGAGGCGGCGGAGAAGCTGGGCCTCGATCCGATCGAAGTGCGGCGGCGGAACTTCATCGGCGAAGAGGTGGAGACGGTCAACGGCCAGCAGATCACGTCGAATGGTTTCTTGAAATGCCTCGAGCTGGTCGAGCGCGCGTCGGGCTGGAAGGAGCGGCACGGCAAGCTCGGCCCGGGCCGCGGCCTGGGCGTCGCCGGCTCGATGTACATCAGCGGCACCGCCTATCCCGTCTATCCGAACGAGATGCCGCAGAGCGGGGTGATGGTGAAGCTCGACCGCTCGGGGCGAGTGACCGTCTTCTCCGGCGCCTCCGATATCGGCCAGGGCGTGAACACCTTGCTTTGCCAGATCGCCGCCGAAGAGCTGCACTGCGATCCGCACGACGTCACG
Source organism: Myxococcales bacterium (assembly GCA_036271755.1). Taxonomy (GTDB): domain Bacteria; phylum Myxococcota; class Myxococcia; order Myxococcales; family 40CM-4-68-19; genus 40CM-4-68-19. The sequence goes on from DATBAA010000795.1 coordinate 4,782, forward strand.
GTCGTCGCGGCCGATACCGATCTCACTCCCGTCGATTTGGGCGCTTATTCGAGCCGGGTGACGTTCATGAACGGCCTCGCCGCGCGCGAGGCCTGCCTGAAGCTGGCCGAGAAGCTCAAGGCCGCCGGCGGCGCGACCTTTGCCGAGGCTTGCCAGCGCGCCGAAGCTGCCGAAGGCGCACCCCTGGCCGCCACTGGCGGATATCGAACCCAGAAGCTGGGCGGAAACTATCGCGGCGGAACCATCGGCGCCTCGCCGGCCTATTCATTCACCGCGCACGTCGCCGAGGTCGAGGTCGACGAAGAGACGGGCATCTGGAAAGTCACTCGCATCTGGGCAGCGCATGACTGCGGCAAGGCTTTGAATCCGACGCTCGTCGAAGGGCAGATCGAAGGCAGCGTCTATATGGGCGCCGCTGAAGCGCAGATGGAGGAGATGGTCTACAACGAGAAGGGCCTGCTCTTCGGGCCGTCGTTGCTCGACTATCGAATCCCTACTTCGCTGGATACCCCGCTGCTCGACGCTTATATCGTCGAGAGCAATGACAAGAATGGTCCGTATGGCGCGAAAGAGGCGGGCGAAGGTCCGCTGCATCCGGCCATTCCGGCCATCGCCAACGCAATCTACGACGCCTGCGGGATCCGCATTCGCGAGCTGCCGTTCTATCCGCAGCGGATCCTGAAGCTGCTGCGCGAGCGCGGCGAGAAGCGCGAGGGCCGCGTCGCATGATGACGCTGCCGGCGGTCGAGGTGTTGCGCCCCACGACGGTGGCGGAGGCCGTCGAGGCCTTGCGCCGGCACGAGGGCGCGCGCGTCCTCGCGGGCGGGACGGATATCGTTCCCAACCTCAAATATGGAATGTACGAGACGCAGCACCTGGTCGCGCTGCGCGGGTTGTCGAGTGAGTTGCGGTACGTGCGGCAAGATGAATCGAACTATTCCATCGGGGCGCTCTGCACCATCGATGAATTGGCGACCAGCCCGCTGATGCAGGCGGAGTTGCCGGCATTGGCCGAAGCCTGCGCGGGAATCGCCGGACCGCAGCTGAGGCGGATGGGGACGTTTGGCGGCAATCTCTGTCTGGATACCCGCTGCGTCTATATCAATCAGAGTCACTTCTGGCGCAGCGCGCTGGGCTTCTGCCTGAAGAAGGACGGCACGGTCTGTCACGTGGTCGCGGGCGGCAAGCGCTGCGTCGCGGCGGCATCGAACGACAGCGCGCCGGTGCTGCTGACCTATGACGCGAGCGTGAAGCTGGTGTCGCCCCGCGGTGAGCGCGTCTTGAAGCTGCGCGACTTCTATGTTGCCGACGGCATTCACAACACCGTCCTCGAACGCGACGAGCTGCTCGTCGAAGTACGAATCCCGCGCGCGGCGCAATCGCTGAAGCAGGCTTTTCATAAGTTGCGCACCAGGGCCGCGATTGATTTTCCCGCGCTGAACCTGGCGGTCGCCATCGGGGTCTCCAACGGCCGGGTCGAATCGATCTCGTTGAGCGTCAGCGCGCTCGCGGCCCGGCCGGCGCTCGTGAAGGGGTTGGACGATCTATTGGGAAAGCCGGCCGATCTGCGGCTGGCCGAAGAGCTGGGACGCCGCGCGCACAAGCAGTGCAAGCCGCTGACGAACATCGGCGTGGATTCAGAGTGGCGCCGCGATATCCTGCCGGTGCTGGTGCGCCGCACGGCGGTGCGCGCGCTGGGGATCTGAGCGGATCTCCTGGAATGCCGGGTCAGGCGCGAGCGCGCGTCGCCTTGTACGACAGGGCGAGGCCCACGAGCGGTAGCGGCCAGCAGATGACGCGGATGGCGGCCGCGATCAAGAGGCGCAGCGGCCCTGGTGGGGTCAGCATCGAAGCGGCGGAGGCGGCCGCGCTGAACGCAGCCAGGAGCAAGAGCAGGCCGAGCACCGGAGGCCAACAGACGCGGACGAGGCGCCACGATCGATGGAGCGCCGCCGCTCCGGAGAGCCGCTCTTCCATGACCGCCGGCACCGAGAAGGCGAGGCCCACCGCCATGACCGCGCCGGGGATGAGGAAGCAGAGCGAGCCCAGGCCGATGGTGGCGCCTCCGAGCGCGATGGTCCACACCAGCGGCCCGATGCGCCGGAAGGCGCGCCCCCAAGCGTGCGCGGCGGAGAATTCGCCCGCGAAGATGGCGGAGGAGATGGCCGCGAAGGCCAGCCACGCGCCGATCGCCAGCAGGAACACGCCGAAGAACGTCTGGTACAAAACGGGCAACGTCGCGCGGATGGCTTCGAGCGGCCGGGCGGGCGCGGTGTTCGACGAACCAAATTGTTGTGCCCGGGCAGTGTCGCTCTTCGGAAGGGCGGCCTTCGGCGGCGGGGCGTCCCCGTGATTCGCGAGGCGCGGGACCGCGAAGTGGAGCGCGCCGCCCTCCAGCAGTGAAGCGGGCGCGATGGCCAGCGCCCCGATCAAGACCAGCGCGCCGAAGTGGCGCTTGTAGAGCGAGACCGCCTGGCCAAAGGGCCCGGGCGCGGTTCGTACCGATTGCGCGGGCGATGCCGCCGTGTGGGCCTGGTTGTACAAATCAGGCCGCACGGACCGCGGGGGACGGCGGTTCCTGGAGCTCGCCGGGGGGGCCTTCGAGCGCGCGGCGGTAGAGCGCGCCGTGGCCTTCGGCCATCTGCTCCAGGGTCAGCTCCTGCTCCACGCGCTTGCGGCCCAGAAGGCCCATCTCCGCGGCCAGGGCCGGGTTGCTGAGCAGCTGGGTCAGCTTGCCCGCGAGCGCTTCAGGATCTCCGTACGGGACCAAAAAGCCGTTCTCGCGGACGAGCTCGGGGTTGCCGCCGACGTCGGTGGCGACGATGGGTAGCCTCGCGGCCATGGCCTCCATCAGGGCGTTGGAGAGGCCTTCGGCGCGGGAGCAGAGGCACGCGGCGGTCGCGCGCGAGAGCACCGCGGCCACGTCGAGGCGGTGCCCCAGCAAGATGACGCGCTCCTGCAGCCCCAGCTCGGCGATGCGCCGGGTCAGGAAGTCGCGCTCGGGACCTTCGCCCGCGCAGACGAACTTCACGTGGGCCAATTCCTGCGGCAGCTGCTTCACGGCTTCCACCAGCGTCCGGTGGCCCTTGACCGGCCAGAGGTTGCCGATGACCGCGACCAGCGTCCCCTCTGGCAGCGGCGCCTCGAGCGGCTGCGCCCGGGCCTTGTCGAAGGCGCCCAGATCGAGACCGTTGCGGACGACGACGCAGTTCTCCGGCTTCACACCCTCGTCGCGGATGCACACTTCGCGGACCGCGTCGGCGTTGGCGACGACCAGGTCGGCGAAGCGGGCGTTGAGCTTCTCCAGCTCGCGGTGCCAACGGCCGAAACCAGAGCGGAGGTGGCCCAGGTCGACGCGGCTGACCACGGCTTTGACGCCGGCCAGCCGGGCCGCGGCCAGACCCAGAAGGTTGGTGTTGAAGTCGGTGCCGTGGACAATTTGTACGTTTTCGCTGCGCATCCAGGCAGCCATGCGAGCCACCTGCAGGGCGGTATTGACCCGCACCATCGAGCCTTGCAGGGAGAAGACCTCGGGCTCGTAGCCCAGGGCGCGGACCTGGGCCAGCATCGGCCCGGAGGCCTCCAGGCACCCGACCACGGCGCGGAAGCCCTTGGGGTGGCGGCGCAGGCGCTCGACGAATTGGCGCTCGGCGCCACCGATCCAGAAGCGGTTGACCAGGTGCAGGACGGCGATCTCGGATCCCAACATGCTGCCCACGGTGTGCATCGTCCGCGCCGAGCGCCAGCTTGACAGCGCCCCGGGTTTCTTACAGGACACGCGGCCTCAATGACGCAACCGATCGTGGCGGCCATCGACATGGGGTACGGGCACCTGCGGCCGGCAGCGGCCCTGGCGGGCTTTCTGCAGACGCCGGTGCTGCAGATGGACCAGCCGCCGCTGGGCAACGAGCACGATCACCAGTTCTGGGAGCGGACGCGCAAATTGTACGAACCGCTCACCCGGTTCTCGCAGCTGCCTGCCATCGGGCCGCCGATGCGTGCGCTGCTCAACACCGTGACCGCCATTCCCGAGGCCTGGCCGGTTCGCGACCTCTCCGGGCCGACCCAGGGGACGAAGTGGATGCAGCGCGCGGCCGGGGAGGGTGCCGGCGAGGTGCTGGCGAAACACCTCCTCAAGACCGGCGCGCCGCTCCTGTCCACCTTCTACGGGGCGGCCATCCTGGCGGAGCTCCACGGCGCGCGGCGGCTGCACTGCCTCGTGACCGACAGCGACATCAACCGCGTCTGGGCGCCGCCCGAGCCGGCGCAGAGCGGCATCGTCTACTTCGCCCCCAGCGACCGCGCGCGGCGGCGGATGCTCAGCTACGGGGTGCGGCAGGAGCGGATCAAGCTGACCGGCTATCCGCTGCCGCACGAGCTGGTGGGCGGGCGCGAGCGGACCGTCTTGAAGCAGAACCTCGCGCGCAGGCTGGCGCGGCTGCGCGTTCCGGCCGGTTTGTACAAATTGGCCGAGCCCGAGCTGGGGCCCCTGCCAAAGGCGGATGGACCGCCGCTCATCGTCTTTGCCGTCGGCGGGGCGGGGGCGCAGGTGCCGTTGGCCAGGCAGCTCATCCGCGGGATGCAGAAGCAGGTCGAGCAGGGCACGCTCCGGCTCGCGCTGGTCGCCGGCCGCCGCGCCGAGGTGGCCAACGTGCTGCGCGAGTCGCTCGAGGAGGCCGGGCTTGCGGCCGTGGCTCCAGGAACCACCACTCCCGGAGCGGTCGAGCTGCTGGAGGATCCCGACGTCTTCAGCTACTTCCGGCGGCTCAACGCGCTGCTCTCCCGCGCCGACGTGCTCTGGAGCAAACCGTCGGAGATGACCTTCTTCGCCGGCCTGGGGCTGCCCTTTCTCTCCGCGCCGCCGGTCGGGGTCCACGAGGGGTGGAACCTGCGCTGGGCCAACGACCGCGGCGCCGCGTTGCCCCAGCACGACCCGGTGCTGGCTGGAGAGTGGCTGACCGAGTGGCTGGAGGACGGCGTGCTCGCCGGGGCGGCGCTCAACGGCTACTGGCGGCTGCCGCAGCTCGGTTTGTACGAAATCTGCGATCAGGTCCTGGCCAGCTGATGGAGGTCGCCGAGTTCGACTACCAGCTCCCGCCCGAGCTGATCGCGCAGATCCCGCTGCCCGAGCGGGACGCGTCGCGTTTGCTCGTTTTGTACAAATCGTCCGCCGAGCTGCAGCACCGGATGGTCCGCGAGCTGCCCGGCCTGCTGCAAAAGGGCGACGTGCTGGTGGCCAACGACGCGCGGGTGATCCCCGCCCGGCTGCGCGGCCGCAAAGCCGGCACCGGCGGCCAGGTGGAGCTTCTGCTCGTCGAGCCGCTGGGCGGCGCGGACTGGCTGGCGCTGGGCGGTTCGTCCAAGCCGCTGCGAGAAGGCAGTGAGATCGAGGTCTTGGACGCTCGCGTCCAAATTGTACAAAACC
>DATBAA010000796.1:0-3519 GCA_036271755.1 Myxococcales bacterium
GCCTCTCTCTTTCTCGTCGTCGCCTTCTGGATCCTGCTCGGCCGCATCCTCATCCGGCGCGTCTCTTCGCTGGAGGTGGCAATGCAGGCGGTCGAGAACAACCGCTACGACGTGACGGCGCCGGGGCCCGAACAGGGCGGCGACGAGCTATCGTATCTGGCCCGCGGCTTCAACCGCATGGTGGCGCAGATTCGCGGCTTCAACGCCGAGCTCAACCAGAAGATCGACGCCGCCACCGCCGAGCTGACCAGCAAGAACCGCGACCTCGAATCCTTGAACGAGCTGTTGGTGGAAGCCCGGCGCGATCTCACCTCGCAGGAGCGGCTGGCGGCGCTGGGACAGCTGGCAGGCACCATCGCGCACGAGCTGGGCAACCCGCTCAACGCGCTGAGCGGCCATCTACAGCTGCTCGCGCGCAGGCCGGACCTCGCCGACCCGGCCAAGGCGCAGGTGACGGTGCTGCAGGGCGAGGTGCAACGGATGACGCAGATCATCCGGCGCTTCCTCGATCAGACGCGCGGCTTCACACCCTCGGCCGAGACGGTGGTGCTGGCTCCCCTGGTCGATGAAGCCATCGATCTGACGCTGGGCATCGAGGCGCGCGGGCGCATCCAGATCTCGCGCGAGGTGGACGGCTCGACCGTCCGCACCGATCCGGGCCTGGTGCGCCACCTGCTCACCAACCTGGTGGCCAACGCGGTGGACGCCATGCCCAACGGCGGCAAGCTGGAGGTGCAGGCGCGGCAGGACGGGCGCGATCTGATCCTGCGCGTCTCGGACAGCGGCAGCGGCATGGCGCCGGACGTGAAGCGGCACATCTTCGAACCTTTTTATACCACCAAGGCAAACGGGAAGGGCACGGGCCTCGGCCTCGCCATCTGCAAGGAGATCGCGCGCGCCTTGAAGGGCCGCATCGACGTCGAGAGCGAGCCCGGCAAGGGCGCGGTCTTCACGGTGCGCTTTCCCGCGGAGGCCGTGGCGACATGACCGAACCAGCGCGCATCGTGGTGGTGGACGACGACGCCGCCTCGCGTGGCCTGATGGAGCAGATCCTCGCCGAGGACGGGCACCTCGTCACGCCCTTCTCCGACGGCGCCGAGGCCATCGCCAGGCTGGCGGCGGACAGCGACTTCGACGCGGTGGTGAGCGACATCCGCATGATCGACACCGACGGCCTGGAGGTGCTGGACTGGGTGCAGAAGCACGCGCCCGAGACGCCGGTGCTGCTGGTGACGGCCTTCGGCAACGTCGACGGCGCGGTCGACGCCATCAAGCGCGGCGCCTACGACTACATCTCCAAGCCCTATGACGTGGCGGCCATCAAGCTGGTGGTCGATCGGGCGCTGCGGCACCGGCGGCTGTCTGCGGAGAACCGGCGGCTCAAGCGGGAGATCCGCGAGAAGTATTCATTGGCCAATGTGGTCGGCCGCAGCGAGGGAATGCTGCAGGTCTACAAGACGGCCGCGCGCGTGGCCGCCACCGACGCGACCGTGCTGGTGCAGGGCGAGAGCGGCACCGGCAAGGAGCTGGTGGCGCGCGCCATCCACACGGCTTCGGCGCGGAGCGCGGGGCCCTTCATCGCGGTGGACTGCGGAGCCATCGCCGAAGGAGTTTTGGAGAGCGAGCTCTTCGGGCACGCCCGCGGCTCGTTCACCGGAGCCACTGGAGCGCGGCGCGGACTCTTCGAGGAGGCCTCGGGCGGAACGCTCTTCCTCGACGAGATCGGCGACATCGGGGCGCGGGTCCAGGCCCAGCTCCTGCGCGTGCTGCAGGAGGGCGAGATCCGGCGCGTGGGCGAGAGCGCGCCCATCAAGGTGGATGCGCGGGTCGTGGCCGCCACCAACAAGGACCTGATGGAGGAGGTGAAGGCGGGCAAGTTCCGCGAGGACCTCTTCTACCGGCTCAACGTCGTCAGCATCAACATCCCGCCGCTGCGCGAGCGGCGTGAGGACGTGCCGCTCTTGGCCGAGCACTTTGCCTCGCGTCACGCGGGCGCGCGCGGAGCTTCCCTGACCACCGAGGCGCGCGAAGCGCTGGTGGCCTGGGACTGGCCGGGCAACGTGCGCGAGTTGGAAAACGCGGTGGCCCGGGCGCTGGCGTTGAACCCGAGCGGCACCATCTTGCCCGAGGATCTGCCCGAGCCGGTGCGGGAGCGAACCGTGGGACGGCGCACCGCGTCGCGGCCCACACCGTTACAGGTGCAGCCTGTAGCGTTGCCCGCAGCCGATCCGCTGCTTGCCGATCACCCGACTTTGGACGAGCTGAACCGCCGCTATGCCGAGCGGACCCTGAAGGAGATGGGCGGCAACAAGACCAAGGCTGCCGAGGCGTTGGGCATCGATCGCAAGACCCTGTCGCGCCTTCTGCGCGAAGAGTAGATCTTTTCCATCTTTTGCCGTCAGCGCGCTGACAATCCGGCAAAAACCTGTCTGAAAAGTCGTTGTCAGTAAAAACCCTACATGCGTGTTTTCAGAGGGTTGAGGTGGTTTGAAGAGTTGGCCCTGCATGTGCATATAAGATCCAGCGAAGCAGCACCAACCCTTTCGGAACTTCGCAGGAGCAAGCCATGAAGAAGCAACAGCGCCTCAACCGCCTCCAGCTCGTCGGCCGCGTCCAACTCGCGTACGAGAACCTCAAAGACACCATGCAGCGCTACCACGACGACTCGCCGCGCGCCCGCGCCGCCATCGCCTCGGCCCGCAACCGCTTCGCGACCTTGAACCGCGCGCTCGCGATGCTGACTCTCGAGTCGATGGGACAGGCGGCTTAGTTCTACTCAATAGAGCGCCATCGTCATTCCGGCGCTCAGGTCGAACAGCCACTGCTCTTGCGGCCACAGCTTCGCGGCCCCGGCTTCAGCGCGAAGCTTCGCCTGTCCGACTTGCAGTTCCAGCCCCAGCGAGCCGCGCGCCTCCATCGCGCCCGGCTGCGGCGGCTGCGAGACACTGAAGGCAGGCGCCAGCGCAAAGGCGCCCAGATCCTTCGAGGCCCAGGCCGAGGCCTCCCAGCGCTGCGCCCAATCCAGCGTGTTCTTGGCGAACGTTCCCCACGCGTCCGGTATCTTGGGCGCCTCCAGCGCCAGCACCCAGACAGAGCCCGTCAAGCCAGCGTGCAGCGCTTCGTTGAACGCCGTCTCCAGCTCCAGCCGCGCGCCCGCTCCCTTCATTTCATAGCGGCCGAACGCCGCCGCGCGCCCGCTCAAGACCAGACCAAGCGGTCCAAAATGGACGCCCGCTTCGCCGGCAGCGCGAAGCAGGCCGGCGGACCAGGGAACGAATTTTCCCTCAATGCGCAAAGCGCCCGCCTCCATGCCCGCGATCAGCTCCTGCCGCTGGTCGGCGTCCGGTCCGCCGCTCTCCACGGCGCCCAGCGAAAATGACAAACCGTCCTTCGAGGTCTTGGCCAGAACCTCAATGCGGCGCTCGCCGCGCGTGCCGGCGGCGACGGTGAAGGCAGCCTCGGCGGCGCGTTCGTGCTCGGGGTCCGCGCCTTCGTCGGGCTCGGGCTCGTCGGCGCCGT
>DATBAA010000797.1:0-2305 GCA_036271755.1 Myxococcales bacterium
CTGCACCAGCGCGCCGCGAAGACCGCCGGAGCATTGCGAGAGCTGGGCGTGGCGAAGGGAGATCGCGTCGCCATCGTGCTGCCGACGGGCGTCTCCTTCATGGATGCCTTCTTCGGCGCGCTGCTGGCGGGCGCCATTCCCGTCCCGCTCTATCCGCCGGTTCGGCTCGGACGCCTGGACGAATTTCACGCGCGGACCGCGCGGATGCTGGAGGTGTGCGGGGCGCGCATCGTGCTCAGCGACGCGCGCATCTCGCGGCTGCTCGGCGTGGCGGTGGCGAGAGCGAAGCCCGCGCTGGGCCTGCACAAGCTGCCGCTGCAGGGGCCTTTCGTCGAAGAGCCCGGGCAAGCCGATGATCTGGCCTTGATTCAGTTCTCGAGCGGCACGACGGTCGATCCGAAGCCCGTCGCGCTCACGCACTCGAACGTGCTGCACAACGTGGCGGCCATCGAGAAGTTCATTCCCGAGAACGACGCGCAGGCCGGCGTCTCGTGGCTGCCGCTCTACCATGACATGGGGCTCATCGGCTGCCTGCTGCTGGCGGTGCACCGGCCCGGTCCGCTGACGCTGCTCGGGCCCGAGGTGTTTCTCGGCCGGCCCGCGCTCTGGCTGCGGGCCATCGCGCGGCACAAGGCCACCATCTCGGTGGCGCCCAACTTCGCTTACGGGCTGTGCCTGCGGCGCATTCGCGACGAAGAAGTTGCCGGCATTGATTTGTCGTCTTGGAAGCTCGCGTTGAACGGCGCCGAGCCCGTGGCTCCGCAAGTGCTGCGCAAATTTTCCGAGCGCTTCTCCGCCAATGGCTTCGATGCCCGCTCGCTGATGCCCGTCTATGGTTTGTCGGAGGCTTCGCTGGCCGTGACCTTCACGCCGGCCGGACGAGGCGCGAAGACGAGGCCCTGGGGCGCGCGCGAGCTGGCGTCGGTTGGCGCGCCGCTGCCGGGCATCGAGGTGCGGGTCGATGAGGGCCGCATCCTGGTGCGCGGTCCGTCGGTGATGCGCGGGTACTTCGGCAACGAAGAGGCAACTCGCGCGGTGCTGCAGGACGGCTGGCTCGACACGGGCGACTTGGGGTTCGTCGAGGAGGGAGAGCTCTTCGTCGCCGGCCGCGCCAAGGACGTCATCGTGCTGCGCGGGGCCAATCACACTCCGCAAGAGTTCGAAGACGCGTTGGAGGGTCTCGACGGCGTGCGGCCAGGGTGCGCCGCCGCGGTGGCCGTGCACACCGATTCGGGCGAAGAGCTGGCCATGCTGGTCGAGCGCGACGGAGAGAGCGCGTCGGCAGAGGCCATCTCGGCGCGGGTGGTTGAACGGACAGGAATCAAGCCATTGGAAGTTCATTTGCTGGCCCCGGGAACGCTGCCGCGGACCTCGTCGGGCAAGCTGCGCCGCACCGAGGCCGCGCGGCAGCTGGAGGCCGGCGAGCTGCGCGCGCCCGACGCCGTCACCCTGCTGCACGTCGCCAAGGAGATGGCGCGCTCGGTGCTGGCTTCGGTGCTCGAGTGACCGCGCCTCGCGATGTGATCGACGTCGTGGTGGCGGGCGGCGGGCCGGCGGGGCTTTCGGCGGCCATTCGCTGCGCCCAGCGCGGGTTCAAGACCGTCTGCTACGAGCGCCAGCAAGGGGCTCCCGACAAGGCTTGCGGCGAAGGCTTGATGCCCGCCGGGGTCTGCGAGCTACACGCGCTGGGCGTCGAGGTGCAGGGCGCGCCCTTTCGCGGCATCCGCTACATCCAGGAGGATGGCCGCGCCATCGACGCGCCCTTCCGTGACGGCGACGGCCTCGGAGTCCGCCGCACGCAGCTCTCGCAAGCGCTGCAAGAGCGGGCGCTGGCCTGCGGCGTCGAGCTGCGCCGGGGCTCGGTGCACTCCGCGCAAAGCCGCCCGGATCGCATCGAGCTCGAGACAGACGCGGGTCCGCAGGAAGCGAGGCTTCTGATCGCCGCCGACGGCCTGCACTCCAAGCTCCGCCACGCCGCCGGCCTCGACCTGCCCGCCAGCGGCCCGCAGCGCTTCGGCGTCCGCCGCCACTTCGCGACGGTCCCGTGGTCCGATTACGTCGAGGTCTACTGGGCGAGCGGCTGCGAGGCGTACATCACCCCCATTGGCCCGAAGAGCCTCAACGTCGCCTTCCTCAGCAGCCAGGGCGCGCACTTCGAAGAGCTGCTGCGGCTCTTTCCAGCCCTGCAGGCGCGGCTGGGCGAGCCCACGTCGGAAGCGCGCGGCTCCGGACCTTTGCTGCAGCGCGTGCGCCAGAGATACGGCCCGCGGCTCGCGCTGGTGGGCGACGCCGCCGGCTACGTAGA
>DATBAA010000798.1:0-1832 GCA_036271755.1 Myxococcales bacterium
CCGGCGGGCGCGTCGCTCTCCTGGTTCATCAGCGCCTCGTGGACGGTCGGGTCGAACTGCTTGCCCACCGCCGAGAAGCCGAGGACGCCGTGCTTGGCCAGCGTGGACTCGAAGAGCTTCTGCACCAGCTTCACGCCTTCGACCACCTGCGAAAGATTGCTCTGCTCGGCGTGGTCGAGGGCGCGCTCGAGGTTGTCCATCACCGGCAGGAAGTCCTTGAGCAGCCGCTCGGTGCCGAACTTCTGCGCGTCCTCTTTCTCCTTGGTCGCGCGCTTCTTGAAGTTGTCGAACTCGGCCGCGGTGCGCAGCAGGCGCTCGTGGGTCTCTTTCAGGCGGTCGCCGGTGTCGCGGGCGCGCTTGAAGGACTCTTCCAGCTGCGACTCGAGCAGGTCGATCTTGCGCTTCATCGCCGAGGGTTCGTTGCCCGGCAGGGGCACGGGCGCGCCCGCGTCGTCGATGACCCCGCGCTCTTCGGGGGTGGCCGCTTCGATGGGAATCTCTGTGTCGTCTGGAGCCATAAGGGCGCGTAACATAGCGCAGCCTGGGCGTTCGCCAAGGCCTACACCGCGAGGTTTCTCTAGCCTTCGTCGAGCGCGAGGCCAATCGTGCGGGCGGTCAGCTCCACCAGCGGGGCGATGCGCGAGTAGTCCATGCGCGTGGGCCCGATCACCCCCAGAGCGCCCACCACCTCGCCCTTCAAGCGGTAGGGCGCGGCGACGATGGCCAGGTCCGGCTCGACGATGCCGCTCTCCGCGCCGATGAAGATCTGCAGCTCCTCGGCCACCAGCGTGCGGTCCAGCACTTGAAGCAGCTGGTCTTTTCCCTCCAGCGCCTGCACCAGCGCGCGGATCTTCACCAGATCGTTGGCGATGCCCTTGTCGTCCAAGAGCGACGCCTGCCCCTCGATGCGGACCTGCGCGCCTTCGATCTGGACCACTTGCGCGCCCAGCGAGAGCGCGTGGGCCTTCAAAGCGCCCAGCTCCGCCAGGTCGCGCAGCTGCTCGGACTTCACTTTCGCCAGCGCTTCGGCCAGCGTCAGATCGGTCACCAGCGAGTTCAGGTAGTTGGCGGCCTGCGTCAGCTCAGACGGGCTCAGCGGCCGCTGCAGGCTCAACACGCGGTTACGGACCGCGCCCGAGCGGGAGATCAAGATCGCCAGCACCCGGCCTTCGCGCAGCTGGAGGAATTCGACCCGCGAGAGCCGCTCGGCCTGAGGGCGTGGCGCAGCTACGACGCCCGCGTGTCTAGTCAACGAATGAAGAACGCGCGCGCCCGCCGCCATCATGTTCTCGACGTGCGAGGCGGCCTCGTGGGCCTGCCGTTCGATCTCCTCGCGCTCCTCGGGCAGCGGCGGCTTGAGGCGCAAGAGCGCGTCGACGTAGTAGCGGTAGCCGCGCGAGGTGGGGACGCGGCCGGCGCTGGTGTGCGGCTTTTCCAGGAAGCCCAGGTCCTCCAGGTCGGCCATGACCGCCCGAACTGTTGCAGAAGAGACATCTACGTCCGGCCGGCGGGCGATGGCATGGCTGCCCACCGGCTCTCCGCCCTGGATGTAATCCCGCACGATGGCGGAGAGGACCCGCCGCGCGCGCTCGTCGAGGCTACCGGCCGCCGGCGGGTGCAGGCCGGCCTGCGGCTTGTGCGAAGGCATCAGGCCCGAACCCTAGCCTTGCAAGGTCCGGCAAGCAACGGAGCGAAGACGCACATTTGCGCCCTGCGCTCCCCGGGATACAGTGCGCCGTTCATGGGCACGCCCGCACATCATGACCTGCTGGGCACCGACGAGCATGAGCCGCCGCTGCGGACGCTCAGCCGGCCGCCCACGGTTCCGCCGC
>DATBAA010000799.1:0-1757 GCA_036271755.1 Myxococcales bacterium
GGCGAACCGGCGCGACGATCGAAGGCTGGGCACGTCGTCCATCACCCGCAGCGTCACGTGCGCCGGCATCGCCTTCTCGAAGCGCGGCCTCTCTTTGTGGCTGACCAGCGCACGATCGCCGGCCGGCCTCCTCCCCGCGCCTCTCCGCCGTCCCCCATGAGTATGAAAATCAAACGACGCTTGTTTTGCATGCATCTTGATTCGGGATATACCCCGCCACCTCAGGCACGGCCAGACATCTCGAGCTGCATCTCTCAGACTTTCTTGGCGCTCCGGCCTTCGGCCTTCGCTTGTGCGGGGGTTCGCACCCCCGCAACGCCCCGCGGCGCTCTCCCAGGCCCCGAAGCGGCACCGCGCACTCACTCACCGAGAAACAGCCTCCGCGCATTCCCCGAGAGGATCTTCGCTTCGTCGGCCGGCGGAAGCTTCAACGCACGCAGCACCTTCAGCTCGCGGTCCCACTCGTACGGCAGGTTGGGGAAGTCCGTCCCGTACAAGATGCGGTCCGGATGCCGCCGCAAGATCTCCACGTCGGGCTGCTTCTGGAACCAGCCGCCGATGACCATGGTCGTGTCCAGGTAGAGGTTCGGATACGCGCCGAGCATCTCCTCGAAGAGCGCGGTGTCGTCGAAGCCCAGATGCGGCACGATGACGATGGCGTCCGGGTGCTTGTCGAGCGCCTTCCGCAGCCGCGCCGCGCCCGAGACCGTGCGCACGTCCAGCCCATACCCTTCGATGGACGGCTCTGGCCCGCAGTGGATGACGACCGGCTTCTTGTAGCGCGCGCTCGCCCGCCACACCGGGTCCAGCGCCGGATCGTCGGGCGCGATCCGCATGACGTGCGAGTGGATCTTCACCCCGCGAAAGCCATCGCCCAGCGCTTCGTCGAGGATCTCCTCGTCGCCCTCTTCGCCGGGGAAGACGGTGCAGCAGGGAATGACTTGCGGGTGCGCCCTGGCGAGCTCGCGGGTGAAGTCGTTCAGGGCGCGGGCGAGCCCGGGTTTGTGCACGTAGGGCAGCGCCACCATCTTGTCGACGCCGCCCGCGATCAGCTTTGCCACGCAGGCGTCGGCCTTCTCGCGGAAGCGGATGTCCCAGGCGTGCTTGTCGAACCAGCGCCGGATGGCCTCCGCCAGCTTGTCGGGGTGTAGATGCACATGAGCGTCGATGATCACCGGCGCAGGATAGCAGTGACCGGCCAGCCGCGCGGGCCGTCAACACCTGGTGTAAAAGAGCAGTCCTTGGGGGACACGCCATGAAGAACCTCGCCCTAGCCGTCTCGTTGGCCGCAGCGCTTCTAGCGTCCGCCGCCCAGGCGCAGACCTCCACCGAAGCAGAGGGGTGCAGCCGCGACACCGACTGTAAATCGCAGCGCATCTGCGTGCAGCGCCAGTGCGTCTGGCCCGGCGAGCAGCCGTCGGACGTCGCGCCGCCCTCGCCTCCCCGGGACTCGGACATCACCTCTTCGCAGCCGCCGCCTCCGCCGCCGCCGGGCTACTATCCCGAGCCGCCCCGCAGCGCGCCGCCCTACCGCCGCTCCGAGCAGGAGCGCCACCGCGGCGTCTTTCTCCGGCTCGACGTCGGCGTCGGCTACATGGGCTCGAGCTATTCGCAGAACGGCGCCGACTTCACCGTCGCCGGCGCCGCCATCGCCACCAGCTTCGCCATCGGCGGAAGCGTCGCCCGCAACCAGGCGCTGGCCTTCCACTTCTGGATCATGGCCGCCAGCAACCCCAAGGTCACGGTCAACGGCAGCG
>DATBAA010000800.1:0-4771 GCA_036271755.1 Myxococcales bacterium
AGCTGCCCGAGCTCCGCGACGGTCTTGTCGTAGACCCCGGAGGCGTCGATCGCGTCCCGCAGGAGGCGCTCGCGCGTGTACGTGTCGTCGATGCCGGCGTAGAGGTCCTGCGCCCGGGTGTAGCTCGGCCGCGGCACCAGCTTGGAAGTCGTGTTGCCCTCGACCAGCGGCTCCGGGAACGGCCAGAAGCCGGAGATGCCCAGCGGGTCTGGCACCGAGCCATTCTCGTTCGCGTCGACGCCGACCGGCACGAGCACGCGCGGGTGGCCGTGGACGTACCACCAGACGCAGCTGTTCTCCTTGTCCCAGATCTCCCAGACCTCGGCGCGGGCCCAGGGCGTCTTCGGCACCTTTGGGTCTTTGGGGTCCGCGCCCATCGCGAGCGGCACGTCCTCTTCCTTGCCGAACTTCTTCTCGATGGAGGCCTTGGAGAGCAGCGCCATCCGGCCCCACCAGCGGCATTCGCCGAAGACGCGGCAGGGCGACCAGAGCTGGTCTTTCCAATAGACGTAGTCGGAAGCGACCTCCTCGCTCACGACCTCCGTGCTCGCCGGGACCGCCGGCGCGAGCTCGGCGCCCGTGGCCGGGTCGGTCTTCGCTTCCTGCGCCGGCGTCGGCTTCGTCACGCGCTCGAGGCGTAGCCAGATGTTGCCCAGGCCGGGCGTCAGCCAGTCCTTGAGCGCCAGCCCGATGGCGTTCGGGAAGGCCTCTTCGGTCCGCTCGAGGTCGCCGTTGAGCAGCCGCTTGAGCAGCTCGGCCGCCACGCGCGCGTCGTCGTCGTCCTGGTCGTTGTCCCGGCGGCTCACGTCCACCGAGGGCGTGTTGCCGTAGAGCGTCGCCTCCTTCAGGTCGATGCCGGCCGGGTAGAGATTCAGGCGTTGCCCGTCGCGCGGAACGTCGTCGAGGTAGCGAGCGACGCACTCTTCGGCGCTGGTGTGCCAGCTCTCCAGCGCATTGCGGGCCGCCTTGAACTCGGCGATCCAGCGCTTCGCCGACCCATCGCGGGTATCGTCGAACTGGCCGTCCATGTCCTCGGCCATCAGTGCTTCGCCAGCTCAAGACGGCCCAGCTGCTGCGGGGCCTCGTCGACCAGCTTGTGGTGCTGCGGGCAGCGGCAGACGAAGGCGCCGTTGGGCGCGTTGCCCAGCTGCCAGCCGTGGCCATTGGGCAGCCGCGGCAGGAACGTGCCGCCGACGCTCAGCGCGAGCTTGATGCTCAAGCGCGCATCGCACGGCTTCTCGGCGCACTCCAGATTGGCCGGCAAGTCGACGTTGATCATAGGTGCGTCCTCTTCTGGGAGCGGCGGATGGTGGCCTGCGCCCGCTCATTGAACGTGTAGCTGCCCGGGTCACGCGCGAACGGCGGGTCGGGGACGATGACCTTCGGTGGCGCGACCAGGCCGCCGTGCTTCACCGCCATCGCGACGTAGCGGAAGGCGTCCGCCGTGTGCGACGCGAAGTTGTGGAGCGGGATGCGACTGAAGACCTTGTTCACTTCGTCCCAGACGAACTTGTACTCGGCGAGCATCCCGATGCCCGAGAAGTCGCGATGCTTCGGGACCTCGTCGCACCGCTCGTGGAACCGCGTCGTCTTCTGCTCGAGGAGCCACCGCGCAGCGGCGATCCCGTCGTCGATGCCCAGCGCCGGCAGCGTGACCACCTTGCCCGCGCCCAGGCCCAGCTGCACCTGCTCCAGCGTGGACTTGCCCGTCTGCAGCGTCCGCGCCTTCGCGTCGTGCGGCAGGAAGTGGAGGATGTACCGGTAGGGCTTGGCCTTCACCACGTCGAGGTAGTGCGACAGCGGCTCGCCGGCGTTCTCGTACCAGTCGATGAGGTCGACGCCACCCTGGTCGTTGAGCCGCCACCACCAGATGGCCAGCGAGTCGGCGATGCCCAGGTCCCAGGTGGTGAAGACCTCTTCGAGGCCGTGCTTGAAGGTGGAGACGCCACCGCGCGACCGGAGCACCGCGAGGAGCCGGCCGTAGACCGACCCCGGCGGCGCCGCGGCGTCGAGCCCATCCACGTAGACGTCGATCCACTCCTGGTCTTTGCCGACGCAGAGCCGCTCGTAGTAACCGGGCTCCAGGTTCTGCACGTTCTCCGCGTTCGCCGCGCGGCCGCCGGGCTGGCGGAAGACGCGGATTGAACCGGGGTGCTTCTTCAGCGCCCTTGGCACCCAGTGCGTCGGGTGCCAAGGGTTCGTGTCGCCCCAGATGCCGCGCCAGGTGGGCCCGCCGTCGATCATCGCCGGGAACCGACCGATGCGGCCGGTCAGGCCTTCGTAATTCTCCTTGGCGATCTCGCGCCACTCGTTGATGTACGCGCCGGTCAGCTCCATCGAGAGCAGCTTCTTGACGTCCTTCGGCCGGTCCAACGAGCGGAAGAGCACGTCGCTCTGGACGTCGTTGAACCGCATCCGGAAGGTGAACTCTTGCTCCCGCCATTCTCCGATGCGCTCCGGCTGGCCTTCGGTGAAGCGCCAGATCCACTCGTCGAATGTCTTCCGCGTGGTGTCGCGAAGCTCCGGGTACGTGTTGCGGATGACCGCCCAGCGCGTGCGCCGCACTTCGTCCGGACCCGGGCGCTGCTCCATGGAGCGCCTGAGCAGCTCGGCGATACAGACGCTCGACTTGCCCGAGCCGAAGGGGCCAACGACGAGCCGCGACGGATGGTCCGACCGCATGAAGGTGGACAGCGTCGGCGGGACATCGACGTCGACGTTCACTCGTCCTGCGTGGGCGGCGAGAGGTTGAAGGTGACGCTGATGGGCGCGCCTTCCTTGCCGGTGAGCTCGACCTTGTTCCTGAGCTTGCCGGCCGCCCGGAGGAACAGCTCCTGCGAGGCCTTCTTGTCGTGCAGCTTGATCTTGGTGACCGTGTAGCTCTCGGCGTCCTCGCCGCGACCTTCGGTGCGCGTCTCGATCTCCACGCTGGCGATGGCCCGCCGCACCGCCGCCGGCATGCGCAGCTCTTTGCCCGCGGCGTCCTTGAAGCCCGAGCCGAGCGGCAGGAGCTTCCCGTCGGCATCGACCGCGTCGCCCAGGTCCACCACCGCCTGGCCGTAGGTTTCCTCGAGCACGCGGACGGCGCGCTCCTTCAGAAGCTGCTCGCGCTCCGCCAGCGCGGCCTGCACCGCCTCGCGGATCTTCGGGACCTTGAGGAGCCGGCTGCCCTGCTGCATCGCCGTCTTCGCGCTGTAGCCGGCCCGCGTGGCGGCCGCGGTGGCGTTGAAGTCGACCAGGTACTCGGCGACGAAGACCGCTTGCTTGGCGGTCAACGTCGGCATGAAGAGCTCCTATCGAATGGCGGCCGGCCGGGGATGAGACTGCACGCTCACCGCGACGTAGGCGCCGGTGTTCTCGTAGATGCTGATGGTCTCCGGAGCAGCCTCGCCGCGGAGCACGAGACACAGCGCAAACTCGTCGGCGTCGGAGCGGCTCTGGAAGAACGACTCACTGAGGGCGTGGAAGCCGGCCGCGGTGGTGGCGCCGCTCGACTTGTCGCAGTCGCTCGGCTTGTCGTAGCTGCGCGGGCGGTAGCGGACGATGATGTCGGGCGCGGGCTCGCACGCCTGCGCGGCATTGATGCTGCTTGCTGGAACGCGACTGCCGCCAATCTGCGGATACATATCGACCTGCCTTGTGAGGGTTGAAAGTTCAGCGGCCGATGCCGCTCGAGCGGACTTCAACGCGCCCTTCGAGCCGCGACAGCCGCTCGTTGAGGCGCTCGATGCTGTCGCGGAGCTCGTGCATCTCGGCCTTCAGCTCGTTGGCCTCGACCGGCGAGGTGAGCGTGCGCGCCTGGGCCGGACCGCCGGTGAGCTGCGTCACCGCCCAGACCGCGCCGGTCAGAAGGGCGCCGGCGCCGCCCCACACGGCCGCGGGACGCGTGCGCTTGGGCTCGGGCATCGGTGCTCCGTCTTGTTGGGGAGGCTCCAGCGGCGCCTGGTTGCTGCCCGAGCGCGCGAGTGCCAGTCTGCCCGCTTTGATACGATTTCAGGCCGTCGCTGGTCAAATTGGCACGAACGGAACGAACGTAACGACCATCGGTCGCTCAGGACGGCAGAGCGACGATTCGGTCGGTGAGCCACCTAACAACAGCCTCGCCGCCACCAACGGTGCCTGCTCGGCCTCGTGCGCATTCACAGACAAATTCGTAGACCGTATCGGTGTCTGCTTCGACGGTCAGGTCGAAGTGCGACAAAACCCGGATTGCCGCCATCCATCCGCCGCGCTTGTTGCCGTCGCGAAAGCAATGGTCGGTGGTGAGGTAGTAGAGGAGGAAGCCTGCGAGCACGAGGCCGGGCACCTCGCTGCCAGCATACTCTTCCGCGTGCCACGCAGCGGCAATCGTCCTCTCCACGCACCCCTCGTGAAGGATGCCCGGGCGCCCTTTGTATTTTTCCAACGCCTCATCGTGAAGTGCGATCAGCTCCGAGGACGTGATGATGTCCTCGGGCTTCACGAGCTCGCTCACTGCGCGAGCCTTTGCAGGGTGGTGTCCCAACGCCCAAAGATGCGCTCGCGGTGGATCGCTGGGTCTCGCGTACCAAATGGCGCGTCCGCCTTGCGCACCCAAAGCAGGCGATGAGATTTGCCAGTGGCAATCACCAAGGCTCGTACCACTTCGTGCCTTAGCACGAGCGCCTGCTCGACCTGCTTCTCGGTCGCCGAACAAGAGACTGTTCTAGCGACCGCCTTGTCATCGAGCAGGCGCACCTCGGCCTTGCCGGGCTCGAACCCGACCCCGACGATGTGCCCAACGATGACGACG
>DATBAA010000801.1:0-8442 GCA_036271755.1 Myxococcales bacterium
CGGCGCCAGAGGCATCCACGCCGGGCGTCGTCAGCTCCGGCAGCTGCCAGCGCGCGTAGATGGCTTTGAGCTCGCCGTTGTCTTGCAGCTTCGCGAGCGCGTCGTTCAAGGCATTCAGCAGGGTCTCGTCGCCCTTGCGCACCGCCAGGACGTAGGTGCCGCGCCCGACGTCTGCGTCCGCCAATTCCAGGTCGGGCTTGGTCAGGCCGTAGCGGGTGGCGATGACGCTGTCGAGCAGCACCGCGTCGATGCGGCGATTCTCGAGATCTTGATACGGCTCTTCCTGGCCGTTGTAGAGCACGGTCTCGATCTCGGGATGCGAGCGCAGGATGGCGTGCGCCAGCGACGAGCTGAGCGTGCCGACGCGGTGGCCTTTCAACGCCGCGAGCGATCGCTGCGCAAAGCCTTTGCGCACCACCAGCTGCTCGGCGAAGTTGAAGTAAGGCTTGGAGATGAGGATGCGGCCGCGCAGCTGCGCGGTGTCCTCGAGCCCGTTCAAGATGACGTCGAAGTCACCGCGCTCGAGCGACGGCACCAGGTTGGACCATTCGTTCTGCACGAACGTCTCGCGCACGTGCAGCTCTTTGGCCAGCGCCTGCGCCAGCTCCAGCTCGAAGCCCACCAGCTTCGACGGATCGCGCGGGTCGCGAAAGACATAGGGCTCACCGCCCTGCAGGTCTCCGGCCCAACGCAGCTCACCTTGACTCTGGACTCGCGACAAGCCGCTCACGGCGGCGAGAAGCAAGAGGATGTTCACGAAAAGCGCTTCTATTCGTTCTGCGCCGCAGCGCAAGCGGAATCACGGCTAAGGCTTCACGCGATCCCAGAATTCGTTGAAGGCGATGCTGTCGTAGAAGGCCGTGCCGTCGACGACGAGGCCGTCTTTCATGGCCATGATCCAGGTGTAGCTGTCGTCGAACGCCTTGCGGATGATCTCCCGGTTCTGCTCCGTAGTCGCGCTCATCGTCTTCATGCGAGCCTCGCGGCGGCTTTCGTTACGGTGCCTGGCATCAATTTGCCCTGCAGCAGCAGCCGGACCGTCATCAGCGCGATGGTCGCGATGGCGAGATTTCCCGCGGCGAAGAGCCAGGGCGCGAGCGAGGCGGCCGGGCCCGTGTCTCCGCGCGCGACCAGCTTCATGGCGGCGGTCGGCAGCGCGGCGGCGCCGAAGCTGAAGCCCCACCACGCCGGGCTCGCTCCGGCCTCGCGCAGCCAGGGCAGCATGCGGATGAGGATGAGCGCCTGCAGGATCGCGTAGCCGATGAGCGCATGCGCGACCAGGTCGGGCGCACCGCCTCCGACGTTGAGATACGCGACCGCGGCCACGGCGGGCGGCGCGAGCTGGATGCCCAGCGCCGGCCGCAGCGCGGGCTGCATGGCTGGCGAGGTGTAGAGCCGATGCAAGAGGACCGACTCGATGGCCAGCCAGGAGAAGAAGCCGGCGCCGAACGCGAGCTGACCCCACTCAGCGTGGCCAAGCGCCGTTGCCGCGCTGGCGGCGACCAGGCTTCCAGCGACGGTGGGCAAGTAGAGGATTGGCGTCGTCGCCTCGGGTGAGCGCCCGCCCGTCCACAACCCGCCCGTCCGGTAGAGCGCGAAGGCGAGCGTCCACGAAGCGCCGATGAAGAACAGCGCCAGCGCGAGCGCGTGCGAGCGAGGCCCGATGCCGATCGACGCGAGCAGCCCGACGACTCCGCCAAGCCCCACGAAGCAGCACTGCACCGGGTGCGCAAACTCGGTCTCGGCTGCCGCGCGCTGGAAGATCCACTTGCCGATGTAGCTGCAGAAGAGCATCGCCCAGAGGCCGGCGCCGGAGTAGACGAGCACCTCTCCGATCGAGCGCGGCGTACCCCAGATGGTCGCGCTGAGCTGCCAGGCGATGCCGAGCGCGAGCAATCCCAGCGGCATGCCGAAGAAAGAGGCGGGGACGTTTCTCATCGCAGCCTTTCCAGGAACGCGCGCATGTAGCCGGCGATCTCGCCCGCGCTGGTCTCGAGCGCGAAGTGGCTCGCGTCGAGGAGATGGATCTCGATGTTGTTCAGGTCCTTCCGGTACGCCTCGGCGCCGGCGGCGAGAAAGACCTGGTCGCCTTTGCCCCAGACGACGAGCGTGGGCGGCTGGTGCTTGCGAAAGTAGTCATGCCACTCTTGATAGCGCTCGACGTTGCTTCCGTAGTTGGCGTGCAGGGCGAACTGGATCTCCTTGTTTCCCGGCCGGTCCATTCCCCACTGCGCGTGCTCCCACGCGTCGGGGCTGACCAGGGACGGATCAGGCGCGCCGTCGAGATATTGGTGCTTCGTCACCGGCAGCTCGAAGAAGGTGCGCAGCTTCGCGGCCACCTCGGGAGAAGGGTCGGTGTAGGCGCGCAAGACGATGTCCCGGACTGGTTGGCTCAAGCCTTCGTCGTACGCGTTTGCGTTCTGGATGATCAGCGCGCGCACCCGCTCCGGATGACGCGCCGCGAGCCGCAGGCCGACCGGTCCGCCAAAATCTTGCAGGTAGAGCGCGTACTCGCGCAGGCCGGCCGCCTCGGTGAAGTGCTCCATCACCTCCGCGAGATGATCGAACGTGTACTTGAATTCGCGCGGAGCCGGCGTCGAGCTGTAGCCGAAGCCGGGATAGTCGGGCGCAATCAGATGATAGCGATCGGCCAGCAGCGGGATCAGATCGCGGAACATGTGCGACGAGGTCGGAAAACCGTGGAGCAGCAGCAGCGTCGGCGCTTGTTGCGGCCCGGCTTCCCGATAGGAGATCGTCAGCCCGTCGACCCGCACGCTCCGGTAGTGGATCGGGTTCATGCGCGGACGGTACAGCGTTGCGGTATTTGGCAGAATCGCCGCGCCATGCAAGCCTGCGTTGCAGGGGTTGCAATGGACAGGCTGGACGCGATGCGCGCATTCGTTATGGCGGTGGAGCGCGGTTCGCTTGCGTCGGCGGCGCGCGGGCTGGGCAAGTCGGCGGCGACGGCGACGCGCGCGCTCGCCCTGCTCGAAAGACGGCTGGGTACGCGGCTCCTGCATCGAACGACGCGCGGCATCCGCCTCACCCGCGCGGGCGAGCGCTATCTGGCCACCTGCCGCGAGGTCCTCTCGACGCTGGACGCGGGTGAGCGCGGCGCCGCGGCGGAGCAAGAGCTGCCGAGCGGCCTGCTCACGGTCACCGCGCCGCTCCTGTTCGGCCAGCTCCACGTGAGGCCCGCGCTCGATGCCTTTCTCGATCAAAACCCCGGCGTCCGCGCGCGGCTCTTGCTCCTCGATCGCGTGGTGAATCTCGTCGAAGAAGGCGTCGACGTCGCGGTGCGAATCGGGCAGCTGGCCGATTCAACTCTTCTCGTCACGCGGCTCGGGAGAGTGCGGCGCGTGCTGTGCGCGTCGCCCGCGTATCTCGCGCGGCGGGGAAAACCGAAGGACCCGGCCGCGCTCCGGGAGCACGCGTGCATCATGGAGCGCGACGGCGCGGAGACGGACATCTGGCGCTTCTCCTCGCAGACCGGCCGCTCGTCGACGGTCTCCGTGCGGCCGCGCCTGGTGGTGAACTCCGCCGCTGCCGCCGTCGCGTCGGCCGTCGCGGGGCACGGCATCACGCGCGTCATGTCCTATCAGGCAGCGTCTGCCGTGGCAGCGGGCAAGCTGCAGATCCTCCTCGCGCAGCACGAGCCGCCGCACAGTCCCGTGAATCTGGTGCTTCCGCCGGGCCGCGCGCAGACCGCCAAGCAACGCGCCTTCGCCGCGTTCGTCGCCGCGCCTTTGCGAGCGGCATTGCTCGAGGCGTCGCAGGAGCTTGCCCGCGCCCCGGCCGCCCGCACCGCCACAAAGCGCTAGACCTCACTGCGGCGCGAGCGGAACCACGCGCGGCGCCGCCGGCGCGAGCTTGTGCAAGAGCACGTATGCCGCGGCGGAGCTGAAGGCGCCGACGAACCAGCCGTAGCCGAGCAGAGGCTCCATGGCAGGAATGGCCAGGCCACCCCAAGCCAGGAAGCAGCCGACGGCCGTGGCAAAGACGGCGCGGAGGTTCCAGCCGCCGCGATACGTATAGGCGCCGTCCGTCAGATAGAGATCTTCCAGCTTCAAATTGCGATTGCGGACCAGCCAATAGTCGGCAATCAGCACGCCCGCGACGGTGCCCATTCCGCCCGACAACGTGACCAACCAGCCCAGGTAGCGCGCGCCCGATTCGAGCAGCCGCCAGGGCTGGATGGCGATGCCGATCAAACCCGTGACGAGCCCGCCGCTGCGAAAGCTGATGAAGCGCGGAAAGGCGTTGGAGAAGTCGTTGGCCGGCGAGACGACGTTGGCGGCGATGTTCACGCTCAACGTCGCGACCACGATGGTGAACATGGCCACCGCCACCAGCGCGCGGCTCTCGAAGTGGCCCACCAGATCGACCGGGTCCCAGATGGCCTTGCCGTAGATGATGGCCGTCGCGCTCGTAATGACGACGCCCATGCCGGCGAAGACCGTCATGGTGGTGGGCAGCGCGATGATCTGGCCAAACGCCTGGTCCTTCTGCGAATGCCCGTAGCGGGTGAAGTCGGGCATGTTCAAGCTCAGCGTCGCCCAATACCCCACCATCGCGGTCAAGGCCGGCCAGAACGCGGCCCAGAACGCGGAACCATTCAGCGTGCCTTGCCGCGAGAGAATGGGCCCCAATCCATGCGCCCGATCGATTGCCCAGTACACCAATGCGGCGGTCATGATCAGCACGAAGGGCGCGGCCCAGTTCTCCACGTGCTTCAACAGATCCATTCCTTTGAAGATGATGAGGATGTTGAGGCCCCAGAAGAGCAGGAAGCTGATCCATTCGGTGGTGGGGTGGCCAGCGATCGAGCCCAACAAAGCAGGCCAGCCGGGATAGAGAACGCGCAAGAACGTGTGCACCGCCTGGCCGCCGATCCAGGCTTGAATACCGAACCAGCCGCAGGCAACCAAGGCGCGGAGCAATGCGGGCAAGTTACTGCCGTAGACGCCGTAGCTCGCGCGGGCAAAGACGGGAAAGGGAATGCCGTATTTGGTTCCCGGATGCGAGTTCAAGAGAATGGGCGCGAGCACGATGAGGTTGCCCAGCGCGATGACGAAGAGCGCCTGGCTCCAGCTCATGCCTTTGTCCATCAAACCCGACGCGAGCATATAGGTCGGAATGCAATGGGCCATGGAGATCCAGAGCGCCGCGAAGTTGTACGTGCTCCAGTTGCGCTGGGCCACGCGCACGGGCGCGAGGTCGTGGTTGTAGAGCGGGCTCTGTTTGATTGCAGCGTCGTCGGAAAGCTCGACGCGGCCGTCTGGATGTTGGACTTCAGTAGCCATGGAACGCAGGCTAGCGCTTCTCATCGGCAGGGCGCCAGATGGGTTACAATCTCGTTCCGATGCAGGAGCCCAAGCCGAAGCCGAAGCAGGCCACCTACCGCGACGTCCTCAACGCGCCGGACACGATGGTGGCCGAGGTCGTCCAAGGCGACCTTTACCTCTCGCCTCGCCCGGGAAAGCCTCATGGCCACGCCGAGACGCGCCTGGGCACTCTTCTCGATGGCCCGTTTGGCATCGGCAGGGGCGGCCCCGGCGGTTGGTTCATCATCACGGAGCCCGAGCTCCACCTGGGCGCGGAGATCGTCGTTCCCGATCTGGCGGGGTGGAGGCGGGATCGGGCGCCCATGGTGGGAGACGAGCCGTTCTTTACCGTCGTTCCTGATTGGGTCTGTGAGATTGTCTCACCGCGGACGGGGCGGCTTGATCGCGTCAAGAAAGTGCCGCTCTACGCGGCCAAGCAAGTGCCGTATGTCTGGATCATCGACCCAGCGCAGCGCTCGCTCGAGGTGTTCCGCAACGAGAGCGGCCGGTTGAGCCTGAGCTCCACGCACTCCGATCAAGAAGAGGCACGCGCCGAACCGTTCGGCGACGTGCCGCTAGAGCTCAAGCTGCTTTGGCTTTAGGCGACTCGCGCGCGCCAGACGCGGTGTCGGCCATGCATCCTGGCGGGCAGGGTCAGCTCGACCACGCGCGCGCCCAAGAGCTTCCCGTTCCGCATCCGCATCGTCCTGACTTTCATCGCCGGCCTCCTGCCTTGGGCCGCCGAGCGCCGGCGGCCTTCGGGTTGTCTCTCAAGCAAAGGCCGCGCCAGCTGCGGCGGCGGCTCACGGGAACACCCGCAGGGTGGCAGCGCCGGAGGCGGTGGAGACGTGCAGCGCAGGCGGGCTCACCATCATGTCCAGCTCCATGCGGTAGATGCGATCGCTGGGGATGCCCTGGCCCGCGTGGATGGCCGTGTGTTGACCCGTCGACGGATTCCAGATCACGAGGCCGGTGTTGAGGCTGGCGATCACCAGGCGTCCGTCGGGCAGCGCGATCAGGTCGCGCACGGTCTCCTCGCTCATGCCTACGCTCGCGGGTGTGAAGTAGGTGAAGTGATGGCCGTCGAACGAGGCGAGGCCGTACGGAATATCCCGCGGGTCGCCGAAGAGCGTGCCGCTGCCCCACCAGATCTTGCCGTCCGGCGTCACCGTGGTGGCGCTGATGTTGACGGGGTCGCCCTCTTGCGGTGGGCAGAAGACGGGCGCGGTGCTGGTGCCGCAGAGGCTGCTGTCGTAGCCGTCGCCGAGCGCGGGCGCGATGGCGTTGCCGTCCTTGCGCGGGGTGTTGTACCAGTCGGCGTTCGACGCGGTGTAGCGGATCTTGCCCGCCGCCCAGCGTCCGCCCACCCAGAGATCTCCCTTGGCGTCGATGGCGAGGCCGCGCCAGTCGCCCAGCATCTGCGTGTCGGATCCCTCGCCGGTGCAGGTCGCGTGCAAGCAGACTTGTGGATGGAGGTGGTCGCTCATCCAGACCGCGTAGCTGTTCAAGAACCAGAGCTTCGGATCCGGCTCCGCCCAGAGGTCGGGCGTGAGCTTGTCGACGCCGTGGTTGAAGCCCACGTAGAGCTCGTGCCGGTTCGTGAAGTGGTCGTAGATCATCCGCTCGACGGTGCGGTTGTGCCAGAACTCGTTGCTGTTGGTGGAGACGACGTCGAGCTTGACCACGTCGATGCCGATCACGTTCCCCGTTGCGCCGTCGAGCCGCAGGCGGACGCGGTCCACCTTGCCAGTGTGGCGCCAAGGGTCGGACGAGGTGCCGTCGATGGGCGTGCCGTCGGGCAGGTTGCCCAGGGTGAAGTCCTCGTGGCCCCAGTAGCCGACCAGCACTTCGTTGGGACCGCCGCCTACGATCTCGCTGATGCCGGGGCTGTCCGCGTCGCTGGACGGGCACGGCTGCAAGATACCGTTGTTGCGGCCACTCGGGTCGTAGCAGTGGTCCATGTCATGGCCGGGCAGGTGGAGGCCGTCCGCCGAGGCAAAGCGGGTGAAGCTGCTCGCCGTGGGCGTGCGCACGTAGAGCGCCGACTGCGTGGCCACGTAGAGATTCTGCGACTCGTCGGTGGAGAAACCGACGATGGGCGTCTCCTGGATGCCGTCCGCCGCGCCGTAGGTGACGTTCGTCGTCGGCCACGGGCCCGCATCGAGGCTGCCCGGCGTCATGGTGAGCGTGCCCGCGTCGGCCGTACCGCCGTCTGCCGGCGGAGGAGTGCCCGCGTCGTCGCCGCCATCGGCCACCGGCGGAGGCGTTCCCGAATCAGGAGTGCCCGCGTCGACCACTGGTGGCGGCGGGGGATTCGTCGTCGTCGAGCCCCCGTCCGTGCCGGTGCTGCCCACTCCAGAGACGGAGTTGCCGCCCGAACAGCCCACCAAGACCAACACGCCGACCAACAATGCCCCAAGTTTTCCCACGACCGCCCCCTCACCAGGTACCCAGCAGCCTCTCTTGCGAGCGCCAGGCCAATCCAAAATTTATTGCGGAAACGCCCGGATGCTGGCCGCGCCGTTCGCGGTGGCCACGTGCAGCACCGGCGGGCTCACCATCGTGTCCAGCTCCATGCGGTAGATGCGATCGCTGGGAATTCCCTGGCCCGCGCGGATGGCGGTGTGCTGGCCGTTCGCGGGGTTCCAGATGACGAGGCCGGTGTTGAGGCTGGCGATCACCAGGCGTCCGTCGGGCAGCGCGATCAGGTCGCGCACGGTGTCCTCGCTCATGCCCACGCTCGCCGGCGTGAAGTAGGTGAAGCGGTGGCCGTCGAACGAAGCGAGGCCGTACGGCACGTCCGCCGGGTCGCCGAAGAGCGTGCCGCTGCCCCACCAGACCTTGCCGTCCGGGGTCACCGCGGTGGCGCTGATGTTGACGGGGTCGCCCTCTTGCGGCGGGCAGAAGACCGGCGCGGTGCTGGTGCCGCAGAGGCTGCTGTTGTAGCCGTCGCCGAGGGCCGGGCTGATGGCGTGGCTCTTGTCCGCGCGCGGGTTGTTGTACCAATCGGCGTTCGACTGGACGTAGACGATCTTGCCCGCCGCCCAGCGCCCGCCCACCCAGAGATCTCCCTTGGCGTCGATGGCGAGGCCGCGCCAGTCGCCCAGCATCTGCGTGT
>DATBAA010000802.1:0-5363 GCA_036271755.1 Myxococcales bacterium
CGCGGACAGGAGGCATGGCCCGTTGCGCTTAACAGACGCGCGGGCCCGATTCAACGAAGAGTCGTGGTAGACGATTTTACATGACTGCAGTGCAGGGGCTCGTCCTGGTCGGGAGCTTCACGGGCATCGGGGAGGCCGAGGTGGCGCGCGGCATGCTCGAGTCCGAGGGCATCCACGCCGAGCTGGAGAACCGCCACCTGGTCTCGATGGTGTGGCACTACAGCCAGGCGGTCGGCGGCATCCGCCTGATGGTGCCGCTGGGTGACGCCGAGCGGGCGCGCGCGCTGCTGGGCCTGCGCGAGGCCATCGTCGAGCCGGTGGACGAGGACACGCGGGCGCCGGGCGACGTGATGATCGAGCGGGCGTGGAAGGCCACCATCATCGGCTTCATCGGGCTGCCGCCGGCGCTGCACCTCTGGGCCTTGTGGCTGCTGCGCGGCGCCTACGCGGCCGGCGGCCCGCGGACGGAGCGGGGCCGCAAGCTGGCCGCGCGGACCGTCCTGGTGAGCGGCGGCATGGTCGCCTTGTCGGCTGCGATTCTTCTAGGGAAGGTGTTGCAATGATCCTGGCTCTTCTGGCGTCTGCCGCGGTCTCCTCGCACGGAGCGGTGGCGGCCGCGCATCCTCTGGCGGCTGAAGCTGGCGCGTCGATCCTGAGGCGCGGCGGCAATGCGGTGGACGCAGCGGTGGCGGCGGCCTTTGCGCTGAACGTGGTGGAGCCGCAGTCGAGCGGCATCGGCGGCGGCGGGTTCGCGCTCGTCTACATCGCGGCGGAGAAGAAGGTGCACGTCATCGACTTTCGCGAAAGCGCCCCCGCGGCCGCGACGCCGACGATGTACGTCATCGACGGCAAGGCCCGGCAAGATCTGTCGGATGCCGGCCCGCTGAGCGTCGCGGTGCCCGCGGCGGTGATGGGCTACACCGAGCTGATCAAGCGCTTTGGCAGCAAGCCTTTGGCGGAGATCACCAGCCCCGCCGAGCAGCTCGCGCAGCGCGGGTTCCCTGTTTCAGCCGGCTTTCATCGCGCGCAGGAGTACCGGCTGCAGTGCCTGGCGGCCGATCCGGAGGCGGCGCGAATCTTCCTGCACAAAGACGTCAACGGCGAATACGAAGCGATGGAGCCGGGCGATCGATTGGTTCAGCCCGATCTGGCGCGCACCCTACACATGATTGGCGCGCACGGCGCGGACGCTTTTTATAAGGGCCGCATCGCGCAGAGCATGGTGGGCTCTCTGAAGGGCCGCGGCGGCATTCTCACGTTCGAAGACTTGCAGCATGTGCAGGTGCGCGAGCGAGATCCTATCGAAACGAGCTATCGCGGGCATAAGGTCGTGACCATGCCGCTGCCTTCGTCTGGCGGCTTCATTGTTGCCGCTTTGTTGAATGTGTTGGAGCGCGAAGACGCGCATGCCTATCACTCCGATCGTTTCCTGCATGTCATGGCCGAGACGGAGAAGCGGCTCTTCGCGCTGCGGCAGAAGCTGGGAGATCCGGCGTTCAATCCTGGCGCGGAGAAGTATGTCCGCGGCATGACCACGAAGGAGTTCGCCGGAGAGCTGCACAATCAAATCGGCGAGAGGGCGACGCCTGCCGCGCAGCTGTTGCCGCCGTCGGACCACGGCACCACCAGCCTCGCGGTCATCGACGAGGACGGCAACGCGGTCGCGCTGACCACGACGGTGAATGATGCGTTTGGTTCCTGCATCGTCTCCAAAGGCGCGGGGTTCATTTTGAATGACCAGATGGATGACTTTGCCATCGCGCCCGGCGTCGCCAACGCCTACGGCCTGCGCGGCGACGCGGAGAACGCGCCCGGGCCCGGCAAGCAGCCTCTGTCCTCGATGGCGCCCACGCTGGTCTTCGCGCCCGACGGCACTCTCGAGCTGGCGCTGGGGTCGGCCGGCGGAGCGACCATCCCCACCAGCGTGGCGCAGGCAATCCTCCATGTGGTGGATGACAACATGCCCATCGATCGGGCAATCGCCGCGCCGCGGATGCACCACAACCTCTTCCCCGACGTCTTCCACATCGAGCCCCACGGCATCGACGCTTCGACCGCGGCCGCGCTGCAGGCGCGCGGGCACGTGCTGCAGTTCGGGGCGGAGCCGTTCGTCGACCACGGTCCGGGGCTCTTCTCGTCGCTCTGGGGCAAGACCTGCGGCGTGCAGGTCGAGAAGGACACCGGCTGGCGGATGGCGTCGTGCGACTTTCGCGCGGAGACCGGCGCGGCGGTGCCGTAGGTGAAGCTGCTGGCGGTGCTGCTTCTGCTGAGCTCGCCGGCCTTCGCTTACGTCCGCAGCACCAATACGAATGACTTGTGCATCTGGTGGTATCCGCGCGGGCACGGCTTCCAGATCGACGTGCAGGGCACACCGGACGTCTCGAACGAGGCTTCCTTTGCCGCCATCCGCAAGAGCTTTGTCACCTGGTCGGACGCCAGCTGCACGAACCTGACATTTCAAGACGACGGCCTCTCGAGCGGCTCTCGCGCGGTCGGCTACTTTCCGGGCCAGGCCAACAGCAACTTGATCCTCTTCCGCACGCGCAGCTGCTCAGAAGTGGTGCCGGCCGGAGACCCCTGCCTGGCCGCCGGAGGCTGCTCGAACACCTATGACTGCTGGGATCACGGCGACGCCGCCATCGCCACCACCACCACGACCTCCGTCAGCAGCACGGGGCAGATTCAAGACACGGATACGGAATTCAACGACGCCCCGCAGTCGGACGGGCGAAGATTCACCTTCACCGCCAACGACGGCCCGCCCTGCAGCACGCCCAACCAGACCGGCTGCGTGCTCTTCGACATCCAGAACACCATGACCCACGAGGCCGGCCACTCTTTGGGCCTCGCGCACTCCGCGGACTCTGCGGCGGCCATGTTCGCCACGGCGCCCGCGGGCGAAACCTCGAAGCGCGTCCTGGGCGCCGACGATCTGCAGGGTATCTGCGCCATCTATCCATTGAACGCGAAGACCGTCACCTGCGCCGGCGACCCCGACGTGCTGGCGGCGCAGTCCTCCGGCGGCTGCGGCTGCTCGCATACGCAGGCGGGCCCCGGCGCCACGCTGGGTGTTCTCATCGGGCTCGTCGCCGCGCATCGACGCCGGCGGCGCGGGCCCTTCCCGAAGGTCGCTTGACCGATCGTTCTCGCCGGCTCTAGGTTCTTCGCCAATTCCGGGGGGAATTCATGAAACAGAAATTGACGCTCTGGCTGCTCAATCGCTGCGTGGATTGGGCCATCAATGATGAGACCATGTACACGGCGCTGACGGTCAACTTCGCGCCGCAGCTTGGCAGGCGCGTACGCCGGACCGGCGCGGGCCCGTCAGCTCCGCATTGCGTCGAAATACCGGTCAACGACCAGGAGGACGGCGCACCGGGCGAGCTGATGCACGAAGGCAAGGGTCTGCCGAAGAACAGCACCAAGCCTCCGGCCTACGACGAATACTTCGTGGAGGTTCCGCTCAAGTGCCTGGGCCTGCCGTCGCGGCAGGGCTGGGCGAAGACACCCTATTGGCAAACCAATGCCTCGCCCGCGGGCCTGGAGCGGCTGGCGGAGTTGGACGCCCATACCGCGCAACGGTTTCCCGGGGGCAGGGATCTCGAAGCCGCGAGAGTCGCGAAAGGCACTTGCTTCGGTGACGTGGTGATGAACCTCGACACGAGCGAAAAGACGCTGGGATACTACGAGCTGCTGCAGCGGACGAAAGCGCAGACGCAGGCGATGAACGTGCTCATCGGCTACAGCCAGGGCGGCACCGTCGCGCGCTACCTGGCTTTTCTCGACGAGCAGGTGGTGAAGCCGAAGCTGCGCTGCATCCACTCGATCGTCACCGTGCAATCGCCCAATCGCGGCTCCGCGTTGGCCTCGCATGACAAGATCAAAGACACCTCGAGGGCGTTCATCGCCATGGCGCTCTCCGTCGCCGGCTGGCTGCCGCAGCCGCTGGATTTGACCAATCCGCTCTGGGTGTACCTCACCCAGGAGCAGGAGAAGGGCAACCTGATCGATTTCATCAACGGGTTCATCGACGCCGAGATGAACTCCTGGCCGGCCTTGCCCAGGTCGTCACCGCTCAAGCAAGGCTGGCTCGAGGCGCGCAAGTGGCTCTCGGGGTTGTCGGACGTCAAAGAGCTGGCGTTCTTCGATCTCGATCCGGAGAACCTGGACGAAACAGGCTCGGTGCTGCACGCCATCAAT
The DNA here is from genome assembly GCA_036271755.1 of Myxococcales bacterium. GTDB lineage: Bacteria > Myxococcota > Myxococcia > Myxococcales > 40CM-4-68-19 > 40CM-4-68-19. The sequence goes on from DATBAA010000802.1 coordinate 4,201, forward strand.
CACTATCCACTGACCCAGACCCAGCACGGCGCCGTGATCGGCAGCGACAACTCGATGCCGGACCTGATCGGAGCGCTGCTGCACGACGCTACGTGGTGGCTGCAGCTCGTCGACAGCATCGCGGCGGGGATCATCGACAAGCTGGTCGTGCCGGCCGGCGGCATCTACGGCGATCAGGTGATGTCGTTTCCGCCGCCCGAAGCGGGCAAGTCCGCCCCCGTCCTCCAGACAATCTCCGACGAATATGAGCATGGCGTTCCTGCCGGGACCTATGGCCTGACGACGGCGCTGGCGCCGCACGCGCACGACTTCGTCATTCCCTCGGCCTCGGAGTTGCTGTTGCCCATCTCCAACGCGCACCTGGGCAACGTGGTCAATCCGGCCGCCAGCCACATCAGCGGCGCCCACCTTTGGACCCAAGACCCGCCCAACGATGAAATGATTGTCTTGGATTTGATCAACAAGCTGCGCGACGACGTGAATGCTCCGCCGTTTCCGCAGCCGGAGCCGGGCGACGGCGAAGCGCTTCTCAGCCAGCCCGTACGAGCAGCAGCGCGGCTGCGGCCGCCGAAGCCACCCGGACGAGCTCCACCGGCAAAAGCCAGCGGCGGCGCTCCAGCAAAGCGCCCCAAGAAGCCATCGTCAAAAGCAAAAAGCCCGCGACGGCCAGCTTCTGGCTCAAAGGCAAAAGGCTCTGGTTCCAAAGCAGCCAGGTCGTCGCCACGACGGCGGCGAAAAAATTGACGGCCAGCCACGAGATCTCGCGGCCGCTCAAGCGCACGGTGTGTTTCTGCTGCGTGGCCCGGCTCACTTCCGGCGCCGGCGGGTGACCCCAGTCGGGGCCTTTCAACCAGACGCGCACCTTGTCCATGCCGCGCATTTCTCCGGTGCGGTGCCAGAGCGATTCGAAGAGCTTCACCTGGGCATACAAAGGATTGAAGGTGCCCAGAGGCTTGACGAGGCCGTAGACGGGCTGCTCCTTCTCCTCCTCGAACGTCCCGAACATACGGTCCCAGATGCACAGGGTCGCCGCGTAGTTCTTGTCGAGATAGCGCGGGTTGGTCGCGTGATGGACGCGGTGCTGCGCGGGCGTATTGAAGACCCGCTCGAACCAACCCATATGACCAATCAGCTCCGTATGGATCCAGAATTGATAGAGCGTC
>DATBAA010000803.1:0-3438 GCA_036271755.1 Myxococcales bacterium
GGCCGGCGAAGGGGCTTTTGCCTCTGCAGCGCGGGACTGACGATGAGCGTGTCGGCCTCGCCGAGAAACGGCACGACGCGATATTGCGGCCAGACGGACTGCTCGGCCACCCCTAGCCGGATGGCGACGTCGAAGCCGCCGCGGAGCTCGGCCTGGAGCGTCGTCGCCGTGGTCACCACCACTTCGACCTCCGGCTGCCGGGCGTGAAATCGATTCAGGCGCGGAATCAGCCAGCGCATGGCGAAGGCCGTGGGCGCGTTGACGCGAAGGATGCGGCGCACCGAAGGACGCCCGCAGGCGTCGGCGGCGGTGCTCATCCGGTCGAAGGCGAGGCTGACCTCGGCAGCGAAGGCGCGCGCGGCCAGCGTGGCCACCATGCGCCGGCCGCTGCGCACGAAGAGACGCTGGCCAAGCCAGGCCTCCAGCGCTGAGATTTGCCGGCTGACCGCGCCGTGGGTGAGCTTCAACTCGGCGCCGGCTTCCGCATAGCTGCGGGCGCGCGCGGCGACTTCGAACACTCTCAAGGCATTCAACGGCGGCAGGCGTCGCATGACCCGTGAGGAAAACAGACAATATCCGTGAGAACAAGCCATCTAGTCGACGAAAGCTCACGGATGGTAGATCGATGCCCATGGACGCGACCATCGATCAGGCGCCAACCCAAGAGCGCGCTCGCCGCTGGTCGCCGCAGCGCCGCAACCTCGCCGGCGCCTGCGTCGCCCATCTGCTCCACGACGGCTACACCGACCAGCTCTACGCGCTCCTGCCGGTCTGGCAGCCGGAGTTCGGCCTCTCCTACGCCGGCCTCGCGGTCGTTCGCGCGCTCTACTATGGCACCATGGGAACGCTGCAGGTTCCGGCCGACCGGCTCGCGGGCAAGCTCAATCCGCGCACGGCGCTGGTGCTGGCCACCGTCGTCGCGGCCGCCGGATTTGGCGTCATGGCGCTGCCGCTCGGCTTCGCGGGTTTGTGCGCGGGCCTCATCCTCGCGGGGTTCGGCTCCAGCGTGCAGCATCCGCGCGGGTCGTTGCTGGTCACCAACACCTATCCTCAAGCTTCCCGGCGCGGACCGCTGGGCATCTACAACTTCGCCGGAGATCTGGGGAAGTCGACGTTTCCCGCAATCGTCGCCTTCTCACTGCCTTTCATCAAATGGCGCCCGGTCGTCGGCATGATGTCGATGGTCGGCCTGGTCTTCGCCTGCGCTTTGCTCTTTCTCTTGCCGCGGCAAACGTTCGTCGCCGCCCCCGAGGAGAAGGCCGCGGCGGCGAATCAAAGCGGGCGCGGCTTCTCCCTGCTTTTGTCGATAGGCGCTTTGGATACCGCGACGCGCATGGGTTACTTGCTCTTCCTGCCGTTCCTCTTGCGCGCCAAAGGCGGCCACGAAGCGACCATCGGCGTTGGTCTAGGCTTGCTCTTCGCCGGCGGTGCTTTGGGCAAGGCCTGCTGCGGATGGCTGGGCCAGCACCTGGGCGTGGTCTGGAGCGTGGTCATCACCGAAGCGGCGACGGCTGCTTTCATCTTATTCACAATCGCCTTGCCTCTTGGCTCGACGCTCGTCGTCCTGCCGCTGCTCGGCATCGTCCTCAACGGCACCTCTTCGGTGCTCTACGGAACGGTTCCGGACCTGGCGCCGAAGGGCAATATCGGCCGGGCGTTCGCGCTCTTCTATACCGGCGTCATCGGCGCCGGCGGATTGGCACCCATTCTCTACGGCACCATCGCGGACCATTCCAGCCAGACCATTGGAATCATCGCGGCCGCGCTGACCGCCGCCGCCATCGTGCCCGTCGTCTTCGCGCTACGCCCGATCTTGAAAGAGCAGCAGTAGGCTGCGGTAGTCTGCCGCGATGGACCTCCTCGATTGGCTGCTCGACTCCGACCCCGCGCTGCGCTGGCAGGTGGAGCGCGATCTCGCCGGCGCTCCCCGCGAAGTCTGGCAAGCGACGCGCGCCCGGGTAGCGCGTGAAGGCTTCGGGTCCAGGCTGCTCGCGCTGCAGGACGCGGACGGCCAGTGGGCCGGCGGCTCGTTCTTTCCCGGCGACTTCGACTTCAAGGGGCCCGAGGCGGCGAAGGGCGCTGGACAGCCTTGGACCGCGACCACCTGGACCCTCAACATGCTCCGCGACTTTGGCCTCGACGCCGCGCAGCTCGCGGGCACGGCCGGGAAGCTCGCGGCGAACAGCCGCTGGGACTACGAGAAGCTCCCCTACTGGGGCGGCGAGGTGGACTGCTGCATCAACGCCTACACGCTGGCCAACGGCGCCTGGCTGGGCGCGGAGGTCTCGGGAATTGGCCGCTGGTTTCTCGAGCACCGCCTGGCCGACGGCGGCTGGAACTGCGAGTGGGTGAATGGCTCGACCCGCTCCTCATTCCACTCCACGCTCAACTCACTCAAAGGACTTTTGGATTACGAGGCCGCGACGGGCGGCAGCGCGGAGCTGCGGGCGGCCCGGCGCTCGGGCGAGGAGTACCTGTTGCAGCGTGGGTTGATGCGGCGGCAAACCACCGGCGAAGTCGTGGCGCCGTGGGTGACGCGCTTCTCGTATCCGTTCCGCTGGTGCTACAGCGCGCTCAACGCCGCCGGCTATTTCCGCGCCGCGGCGCTGCACGACGGCACGGCTCCCGATCCACGGCTGGCGGATGCGATGCGCGCCATCCGCGATCAGCGGCAGCCCGACGGCCGCTGGTTGCAGGCCGGCCGCCAGCCGGGCCGGGTCTGGTTCGAGGTCGACGTTCCGGCGGGCGAGCCGTCGAAGTGGCTCACCTTCTCGGCCGCGCGCGTTCTCGATTGGTGGGACTCGCGCTAGAGTGGCGGTGGAGGTCGACAAGTGCCTGCACGCCGCCCGGTCTTGATGATTGCGCTCCTCGCGATGGTCGGCTGCGCGCACGGCCAGAACTCGCGCAGCGAGCTGGAAGAGGCCAACGACGCCTTCGCCAAGGAGATCCGCTGGAGCGACATGACGGGCCTGCGACAGCAGGTCCTCCCCGAGCGCCAGCTGGAGTTCAGCCAGGTGGCCGCGCGCGGCGAGGACAACCTCAAGGTCACCGACTACGAGCTGGTGGACGTGCAGGTCAGCACCGACAAAGCCATCGTTCATAGCCGGGTGAGCTGGTATCGCGAGCCGTCCATCACCACCAGGACCGAATCGATGACCGTCTTGTGGGAGCGGAAGGGCAACGCCTGGTTGATCGCGGCCATCTCCGGCGGGCCGCTGCCGCTGCGGCCTGCTGCTTCCAAATAAGTCCCTCGACTCTATAGATCATAGAGCCGCCGCCGCGCCGCCCTCCTCGCGGCAGTCGCGGCTTGGGCCTTGCACAAACGCCTCTGGGCAACCTTCCGGAGGCACACGTGCTCGCAATTTTCGCAATGGTCGCAGGCGTCATTGTCCCCAACGGCAGCGGGCAGAAGCCGCTCCTGGTTCGCAGCCAGGAGCT